>NZ_JAZHOC010000084.1:0-41011 GCF_036553575.1 Methylobacter sp. Wu1
TGCTGTTACGACTTTTCGACAAGTTAGGCCTGAGCAGAGATTGCGAAAAAATAGCCCAACTATTTGACGAATTCAGTGACTACGGGACGATTGCCGCATAAAAGTGTCCGAACTATTGAAACGTCAGAATGTGCTTAAAAGCGGCATGGACAGTTTTACCTTTGAATTCTCCGGATTTAATTTTCACATCCAGAAAACCCGCTTTCTCGGCTAGTGAATAAATCCGGTAACAGAAAAGCCAGAACCCCTCATAGGGCTGCATATAAACCTGCGACATATGCAGCAAAGCCCTGCCTGCCGCCCGTAAAGCCAGATAGAAAGCCAATTCAGGCGCATCAAGCCGCTCAATTGATCTGTGTCCTGAAAGTGAATAATTTTCAGCCAGCATCGTGTAGGCAAATGTAACAATATCGACATGCGCCCGCTCGTCCATACCGAGAGGAAATCCAGCGTCCAGATAGCTTTTTTCCAACTGTCCGACAAGATCTTCCAGGCAAGTATCGATTTCCTGCAAATAAGCCAAATGCTGCTGAGGATCGATCTCAATGCGGGTGAAAGCTTGCAAGAGACAGAAAACTTCTTTGCCCGAATTGTAATCCCGCTTTATGGACAAGGCGCGCAGCCAGTCGGTGAGCGCTTGCCTGTTAAGCGCAAATGGAATTTTATAATCGCTTAGATCCGGCGCCGTCCTGAATCTTGAATTGTCCATTGTCCCCCTCAATAAATATACAAGTAACGCTGACTGTGGCATTCAGTATAGTAGCGTTTTCATTATATTTTTAACCCTTCAGCATCCTTGTAAAATATTGAAGAAATATTGAGGATGGAATTAAGCAGGGCGGAATTTAGATTCTGCCCTGCCCGTTTATTGCACGCGCCGCATGGCGAACAGAGCCAGCCCCAAGACTATCAGGCTGGGGAGAAACGCCATCAACGGAGGATTAAGGTCATAAATTAACCCCATGTGCCCGACGATTTTGTCGAAAATATTGAAGCCCATGCCGATGATTACCCCTACCATCATCCTGCCGCCGACGCTGACGCCTCGTTTAACGCCTATCACGAACGGCGCCGAAACCAGCAGCATGATGAAGGTGACCAGCGGATTGACGACGCGCCCCCAGAAAGCCAGTTCAAAGGAATGGGATTTTTGATGATTTTCCTTAAGAAAATCAATGTACATCGCCAGATCATATAAGGACATGTTGTCAGGGCTTACGACAACAACCTTCAGCAAATCCGGCGCAATCGATGATTTCCAGACCTGCTCGCTCTGTGCACTGGCGGCCATTTGCTCTGTTGAAATCTGTGATTGCCTGATGCCTTCCAGTTTCCACTGCTGATCCTTTAAAAAAGTCGCCTTGTCCGCATGCACAGATTGGCGCAACCGGCGCTGGTCATCCAGTTCATAAATACTGATGTCAGCGAGATGCCCATCATCGATGATTTGCCTGACATTGATGAATTTACCGCCTTCCCGCAACCAAAGACCATACCGGTAATTCATGGAAACTTGCTCATTCTGGGCAGTCGATTTGATCATTTGCGCCGTACGTTCAGTCAAAGGCGCCACAAACTCGCCGACGACAATGGAAATTACTACCAGAATAGCACCGGCCAGCATCACCGCTTTAATAATGCCCAGAACGGACAGCCCAGCCGCGCGCATGGCGATCAATTCGCGATTGTTGCCCATGGCGCCCAATATGAACAAACTGCCCAGCAACGCCGACGACGGCATCAACTCATAAAAAACCCGGGGAGAAGTCAGCGCCAGATAGGAAAAGATCTCCTTTAAGCCATAATGCCCTTTTCCCAGATCCTTTAACTCATCGCTAAAGGTGAACAGATTAAACAGTGTCAATAATAATAGAATCGCAATCAGCGAACCTTTTAAAATCTCCTTGACGACATACTTCGTTAATACATTCACCTTGTCACCTTTTCCCTGATTTTCATCTTAACCCACTGCCATCCGTACAGTTTGATCAATAACCCAATGCCGACCAGCAACAATATCCAATAAACCCCGACACCGCCCAGCCAGGCAGGAATGGTCTCGTTAATGACCCAACTCTGGCTGACGCGGATAAGATTTCCGTAACTGAAATAGATCAAAAAGGCGACCGTCATATTGCCGTAAACGCCGCCTCTGGGCGCGCTCTGCGCCAACGGCACGGCAAGAAGCGTAAGGAAAATCATGCTCAAAGGAATGGAATAGCGGCGCTGCAATTCTGCAATGTCGCGTATGGCGTTAGAATTCTTCAGCACATTCATCGGAATCGCCTCGCGGCTCACATTGATGACTGAACTTTTCTCATCCAGCCTGACGGCGTATTCGGCAAAGTTTTCAATCACATAATCCACCGCTCCCGGCTGCCCCTGTATGCGCTCGCCCTGCTCCAGAATTATGTAACGGCCATCTTTTAAATCTTCCAGCCGGCCTGATTCGGCATTGATAATCGCTTGTTTGCCATTACGTTGCCGATGCTGCACAAAAACTTTGTGCATCTTTTTATCGTCACCGATCTTCTCCACATAAAAAACCAGATCGCCCTGACTGTATTCGCTGAACTTTCCCGCCGCGACGCCTCTGATATCGGCAGACTGCTCATCCTGATGCATTATCCCCTCTGTCCTCGCTTCAGCCCAGGGCGCCACATACATTGAGAGCCCTGCCGACACTACGCTCAACGGAAAAACCAGCAGGAATACGGCCCGATAAATAGTGCCCGCGCCGCCGCCGGCGGAAGAGATTGCCGACATCTCCTGATCTCTGTACATACGGCCCAGCACCATCAATACGGCCATGAACAAAGCGGCCGGCAGGAACGCAATGCTGGCAACGACTATTTTCAAACCCAGGATGCTCAACAATGTTTCATTAGATACCTGTCCTTCGATTGCTTTATCCAGAATTTTGATAAATTTCCGACTGACGATTATGACGACAATCACGCTCAAAACAGCTAGCAATGTCTTGATCAAATCGCGCATAATCATCTTATCCAGAACGGTGATCAACGAACGCCGTCCCATTTTATAGCCTTGCGGCCAATCTGCTCCCAAAAGCCTGTCTCCCCATCAAAATATATTTGTGTTGTATAATCCGAAAAACAAACAGCCCATCTTGGCAGCGGCCGTCTAAGACGACTTGCTCAAGATAACCCTTCTCTCGCAACTACACGATAAAAAATTATGGACTATTCTATAGAAATCACGCCTTTAGAAAAACTGCAATCTGACTGTGTTATTGTTGGCGTTTACGAGGATCAGCAACTGAGTCCGTCGGCCATCGCCCTCGACGCCAGTACTCAGGGAATCATCAGCAACATCGTCAGCCGTGGAGATATCAGCGGAAAAAACGGCGAAACCGTCCTAATCAACGTCGTGCCCGACAGCGCCATCGAACGCATTTTACTGGTCGGTCTGGGCAAAAAAGAGCCTTTATCGGGCAAGAATTACCGCAAGGCGCTGGCAGCAGCCATTAATAGTCTGAAAAAGCCGCAAATAAAATCCGTCGCCTGCTGCCTGGCTGAATGTGATGTAACAACCGGCGATTGGCAGTGGAAAACGCGCCAGATCATCGAAGTCTTCAGCGATGCCGTCTATCAATTCACCCACCTGAAGTCCGACAAGGAAACGGAAAGCAAGATCGAGAAGGTCTGCATCTGCGCGCCGCAAAGCGAAAGCGCCCTGGCGCAAGCGGGACTGGAGCAGGGTCGAGCCATTGCCGAAGGCGTCAATTTAACCAAACACCTGGCCGACCTGCCCGGCAATATCTGCACCCCAACCTACCTTGCCGAACAAGCGGTCGAACTGGGCAAAAAATTCGGCAAACTCAATGTGAATGTGCTGGAAGAAGCCGATATGGAAAAGCTCGGCATGGGCGCTTTGCTGGCCGTCGCGCGCGGCAGCCGCCAGCCCGCCAAGCTGATCACGCTGGAATACCAGGGCGGCGATAAAAACGGCAAGCCGATTGTCCTGATCGGCAAAGGGCTCACCTTCGATGCCGGAGGCATTTCCCTGAAGCCGGGGGCGGGCATGGATGAAATGAAATACGACATGTGCGGCGGCGCGGCCGTGTTGGGCACGCTACAGGCTGCCGCGCAAATGGACCTGCCGCTCAATATCGTCGGCCTGATCCCGTCAACGGAAAACCTGCCTGATGGCAATGCCGACAAGCCCGGCGACATTCTGACCAGCATGTCCGGCAAGACCATCGAAGTCTTGAACACGGATGCCGAAGGCCGTCTGATCCTTTGCGATACGCTGACCTATGCAGAACGCTACAACCCCGATGTGGTCATTGACCTAGCGACCCTGACCGGCGCCTGCCTGGTGGCTTTAGGCCGTGTGCCCAGCGGCTTGCTCGGCAACGACGACAGATTGTGCAATGAACTGCTCGCAGCCAGCGAGACGGCCACCGACAGTCTCTGGCGCCTGCCGCTGTGGGAAGAATACCAGGAACTGCTCAAATCCAATTTTGCCGACATGGCCAATATCGGCGGCAAAGATGCCGGCACCATTACGGCGGCTTGTTTCCTGTCGCGTTTTGCCGAGAACTTCCGCTGGGCGCATCTGGATATCGCCGGCACGGCCTGGCGTACCGGCCCGGCCAAAGGCGCGACCGGCCGCCCCGTTCCGCTGTTGAGCCAATATCTGATTAACCGCATGCCCAAGGCCTAAAAGCGCATGCCGGAAGTCAGCTTTTATCTATTGCCGTCACGCTCGCAACAGGAACGGTATCTGTTTGCCTGCAAACTGATAGAAAAAGCCTACCGTAGCGGCCACTTCTGCTATGTGCTGACCGATTCGGCCGAACAAAGCGAAATCATGGACAACCTGCTCTGGACTTTCCGGGCAGGCAGTTTCATCCCGCACGAACGCTATAGGAGCGAGACATTCTCGCACCCGCGTGCGGAATGGGAACGCCATGTCATTCTGATCGGCACGCAGAAGGCGCCTGAACACTGGCAGAAAACCGTGATCAACCTTTCTTCGCAATGCCCGCAGGGCCTCGAACAGACAGAGCGCATCTTGGAAATTCTCGATGACAGCGAGGAAACCAAAGAGGCCGGCCGGCAACGCTACCGCCAGTATCAGCAGTTGGGGCTGGCTATTGCCACGCACAAGATTTAGCATGAAAATTTGAGATATAAGGCGCAACAACCGATAACCTTGCTTCTTAAACGCATAACTTTTACAAGAACACAACACATCCATGGATAAAACATACGCTCCCCATTCAATTGAACAACGCTGGTATAAAATCTGGGAAGAAAAAGGCTATTTTGCCGCCAGAGAGGACGGCGAATCTTATTGCATCATGATTCCGCCGCCCAATGTCACCGGCAGCCTGCACATGGGACATGCGTTTCAGGATACGATCATGGATGCGCTGACGCGTTATCACCGTATGAAAGGCTGCAGCACCTTATGGCAGCCCGGCACCGACCACGCCGGCATCGCCACGCAGATGGTCGTTGAACGCCTGATCAATGCCGAGGGCAAAACCCGCCATGATTACGGCCGCGAAAAATTCATCGAAAAAATCTGGGAATGGAAAGAACAATCGGGCGGCACGATTACGCGCCAATTGCGCCGCATGGGCTCTTCGCTGGACTGGAACCGGGAGCGTTTCACCATGGACGAGGGCATGTCCGAAGCCGTTCAGGAGGTCTTTATCCGCCTGTACGAAGAAGGCCTGATCTATCGCGGCAAGCGCCTGGTGAACTGGGACCCGGTCCTGCATACGGCCGTGTCGGACCTGGAAGTGCTGTCGGAAGAAGAAAACGGTTCGATGTGGTACATGCGCTATCCGCTGTCCAATGGCCAGGGGCATCTGATCGTAGCCACGACCCGCCCGGAAACCCTGCTCGGCGATGCCGCCGTCGCGATTCATCCGCATGACGAGCGCTACAAGCACCTGATCGGCGAGTTTGTTGAACTGCCGCTGACGGGCCGGCGCATTCCCGTTATTGCCGACGAGTATGTCGATCCCGAGTTCGGCACCGGCTGCGTCAAGATCACGCCGGCCCACGACTTCAACGACTACGAAGTCTGGACGCGGCACCGCAACGCCTCAGCCATCAGCGAACTGCCGCACGGCGGCCTGATCAATATCTTTACGGCCGACGCCACCGTGCGCGGCAATCTGGACGCGGAAGGCGACCTGATCCCTGCAAAATACATTGGTTTGGACCGTTTCGAAGCGCGCAAGCAGATGGTCGCCGATCTGGAAGCCCAGGGCCTGCTGGAAAAAATCGTCGACCACAAACTGATGGTGCCGCGCGGTGACCGTACCGGCAGCGTCATCGAGCCGCTGCTGACCGATCAGTGGTACGTCAGAGTCGAGCCGCTGGCTAAACCGGCCATTGAAGCCGTTGAAAACGGCGACATTAAATTCGTGCCCGATAACTGGAAAAACACCTATTTCGACTGGATGCGCAACATTCAGGACTGGTGCATTTCCCGGCAGATCTGGTGGGGGCACCGGATTCCTGCCTGGTATGACGATCAGGGCAACACCTACGTCGGCCGCTCCGAACAGGAAATCCGCACCAAACACAACCTGCCGGCCGACTACGCGCTGAAGCAGGATGAAGATGTGCTGGACACCTGGTTCTCATCAGCCCTTTGGCCGTTCTCGACCTTGGGCTGGCCTGACAACACGCCCGAGCTGGCCAGACATTACCCGTCCAGCGTCCTGGTCACCGGCTTCGACATCATCTTCTTCTGGGTCGCGCGCATGATCATGATGGGGCTGAAGTTCCAGGGCGACGTGCCGTTCAAGGAAGTCTATATTCACGGCCTGGTGCGTGATGCCGAAGGCCAGAAGATGTCCAAATCCAAAGGCAACGTGCTCGATCCCATCGATATCATCGACGGCATCGATCTGGAAGCTCTGGTGGCCAAACGCGTCTCCGGCATGATGCAGCCGCATCTGGCCAAAAAAATCGAGCAGGCCACGCGCAAACAGTTCCCGGACGGCATTCCGTCTTTCGGAACCGATGCGCTGCGCTTCACGTTCGCCTCGCTGGCTTCGACCGGCCGCGATATCCGCTTCGACCTGGCCCGTACCGAAGGCTATCGCAACTTCTGCAACAAGCTCTGGAATGCCGCGCGCTACGTGCTCATGAATACCGAAGGCCAGGATAACGGTCTGTCGGGCGCTTGCGAATACACGCAAGTCGACCGCTGGATTACTGCCCGACTGCATCAGGTCATCGCTGCCACGAGCAACGCCATCGACAACTACCGTTTCGATCTGGCGGCCCAGGCCATTTATGAGTTTACCTGGAACGAGTACTGCGACTGGTATCTGGAACTGGCCAAGATTTCGCTGCAATCTGACAATGAAGCTTTGCAACGCGGCACGCGCCGAACGCTGTTGATGGTGCTGGAAAACGTGTTGCGTCTGGCGCATCCGTTGATGCCGTTCATTACCGAGGAAATCTGGCAGCGCGTCGCGCCATTGGCAGGCTTAGAGGCAGAGACTATTATGCTACAACCTTATCCCGTAGCCGATGAAGCTCAGATCGATACGACTGCCATTGCTGAAATCAACTGGGTTATGAACTTTATTCTGGGCGTGCGCCGTATCCGCGGCGAGATGAACATAGCGCCGGGCAAACCTCTGCCGGTCCTTTTGCAGAACGGCTCGAATGCCGATAAAAGCAGCCTGGCCAACAATCAGGTCTATTTGCTGAAACTGGGCCGTCTTGAATCGATAAGCTGGCTTGATAACGATGCAGTGACGCCCGAATCGGCGATAGCGCTGGTCGGCGACATGAAAATCCTGATTCCGATGGCCGGCTTGATCGATAAAGAAGCCGAACTGGCGCGACTGGACAAGGAAATTCAGAAAATCATTAAGGAACTGCCCAGAATCGAAGGCAAATTAAGCAATCCAGCCTTCATCGATAAAGCGCCGGCCGATGTAATCGATAAGGAAAAAGCCAAGCTGGCCGATTTACGTTCGTCATTGAACAACCTCGAAGAACAGCACCGCAAAATACAGGCCTTATAAAGGCGCCGAAACACAGGGGGAAAACGCTTTCCCCCTGTATCCTCTCTTTTTGTCCTATTCATTGGACAAACCTCCTATTTGATCTATATTTGCTTTAGTTGCATTAAACTAATCGCATGACTACCGCATGGCTACCGTATTAACCGATCTACAATTCAATGGTCTCGCAAAATGCTTAATTCAAGGCGGCCTGCTGTCTGAAAATGATGCCCAAATCCACATTCAGGAAGCGCAAAAAAGAAAAATCCCGCTCATTTCCTATCTGGTCGCCAATAATTTTGTGGACAGCAGAGCCGCAGCAACCAAAGCCTCCACTGAATTCGGCATACCTTTTTTCGATCTGGATGCGATAGACTGCCGCAACCTGCCCGTCAAAGTGATCAGCGAAAAACTGATTCGTCAGCATCATGTGCTGCCGCTGTTTATACGCGGCAAAACCCTATTTGTAGCGGTCTCCGATCCGACCAATTTCCAGGCATTCGATGACATCAAGTTTCACAGCCTGCTTAAACCCGAAGCCATACTGGTCGAGGAAAACAAGCTCGTCAAGGCGATAGAAACCTCTTTAGAAGCGGCATCCGATACGTCCATGAAAGATCTTCTGCTCGACGAAGATCTGGAAAAACTGAATATTACCGGCGGCGATGAAAATGCGAATGAGGATATCAATTCTGAAATTGACGATGCCCCCATTGTGCGTTTCGTCAATAAAATCCTGCTGGATTCGATAAAAAAAGGCGCTTCCGACATTCATCTGGAACCTTATGAAAAAAACTTCCGTATCCGGTTCAGGTCTGACGGCATCCTGCATGAAGTCGCCAGTCCGCCGACCAGCGCCGCGAACCGCATTATCTCGCGCATCAAAGTCATGGCCAGGATGGATATCGCCGAACGTCGGGTTCCGCAGGACGGCCGTATTAAGATGTCCTTATCGAAGAATCGTGCGATTGACTTTCGAGTCAACACCTGTCCTACCTTATTCGGCGAAAAAGTCGTCTTGCGTATTCTGGACCCCACCAGCGCCCAAATCGGCATTGAAAAGCTGGGTTTTGAACCGGAACAGGAAAAACTGTTTCTTGAAGCGATTCATAAGCCCTACGGCCTAGTCCTCGTTACCGGACCAACCGGCAGCGGTAAAACAGTCTCACTCTATACAGGCCTGAACATCCTCAACAGCATCGAGCGCAATATTTCCACGGCCGAGGACCCTGTTGAAATCACGGTAGAAGGCATCAATCAGGTCAATATGAATCCCAAGGCGGGCCTGACGTTCGCTTCGGCCCTGCGCGCCTTTTTGCGCCAGGACCCCGATATCATCATGGTCGGCGAGATCCGCGACCTGGAAACTGCGGAAATCGCCATCAAAGCGGCACAGACAGGCCACTTGGTGTTATCGACCCTGCATACCAATGACGCCCCGCAAACATTGAACCGCCTCATGCAGATGGGCATTCCGCCTTTCAATATCGTCTCGGCCGTCAACCTGATTATGGCTCAGCGCCTGGCGCGACGCCTGTGCGAGCATTGCAAGAAACCGGCCGACTATCCGGCCAAGGCCCTAGTCTCTGCAGGTTTTAGAGAGGAAGAGCTGGATAATCTGCAACTCTTCAGCCCTGTAGGCTGTGAGCATTGTACGAACGGCTATAAAGGCCGGGTCGGCATCTATCAAGTCATGACATTGAGCGAAAAAATGCGCTCGCTCATTCTTGAAGGCGGCAATGCCATGCAGCTCGCAGAGCAGGCAAAGTCCGAAGGCATCAATGATTTGCGGGCATCGGGCTTGAACAAGGTGCGCATGGGTATTACGACTCTCGAAGAAATTGACCGCGTAACGAAGGAATAATTATGGCAGAACAAACCGAACAGCTGGATTTCATCTGGGAAGGCGTCGACAAAAGCAGAAAAAAAACCAAGGGGTTGATTACTGCAAAAAGCGAGATGATCGCGAGAACGGATTTAAGACGCATGGGTATACGCGTCACCAAACTCAAGAAAAAACCCAAGCCCTTATTCGGCGCCAGAGTGCAATCAATCACGCCAGGCGATATAGCGGTCTTTGCCCGGCAATTGGCGACCATGCTGGAAGCGGGCGTGCCTTTAGTGCAGTCTTTCGACATCATCGGCAAAGGGCACGACAATCCCAGCATGCAGAAAATGCTGTTGGAGATTAAAGCGGATATTGAAGGCGGCGCCACTTTGGCTGAAGCCCTTAACAAGCGGCCGCAGCAATTTGATGAACTTTTCTGCAACCTGGTCCAGGCGGGCGAGCAGGCCGGGGTACTGGAAACGCTGCTGGATAAGATCGCGACTTACAAGGAAAAAACCGAATCCCTGAAAAAGAAAATCAAGAAAGCGCTGACTTATCCTATTGCGGTATTGGTTGTCGCATTCATCGTCACGGCCATTCTGCTGCTTTTTGTCGTGCCTGTTTTTCAAGAACTTTTCCAGAGCTTTGGCGCCGACTTGCCGGCGTTCACAATGTTTGTAATCGGCATATCGGAATGGATGCAGGAATGGTGGTGGCTATTTTTCGGCAGCATCGGCGTGGCCATCTATACCTATCTTTTCTTCCAGAAACGCTCGCGGCCGTTCAACCACTTCATGGATAAAATGTTCCTGAAAATACCCATAATTGGTATGATCTTGCACAAGTCGGCCATCGCCCGCTTCTCAAGAACCCTATCGACGATGTCCGCAGCCGGCGTGCCGCTGGTGGAAGCGCTGGAGTCAGTGGCCGGCGCTTGCGGCAACATTATTTACGCCGACGCGGTTCTGAGAATGCGTGAAGAAGTAGCCATGGGACAGCGCCTGCAATTTGCCATGCAGCAAACCCAACTGTTCCCTCACATGGTCATGCAGATGCTTGCCATCGGCGAAGAATCGGGCTCTATCGATGAAATGCTGGCCAAAGTGGCCGATTTTTATGAAGAAGAAGTCGACAATCTGGTCGATAATTTAAGCAGCCTGATGGAACCCATTATCATGGTAATCTTGGGCATCCTGGTCGGCGGCCTGATCGTTGCCATGTATCTGCCTATTTTCAAACTCGGCGCGGCTGTGGGCTAAACCGTTAAAATAGCGGTAAAATTATTAATCATTCAACCTGCGCTCCAGCAAAATGGGGCGTTTCTTTTTCCAGAACACATGATGCAACAGCTGAGTATCCTTTTAAATTCCCCTTATATCCTATCCGTACTGGCAGGCATTATTGGCCTAATGGTCGGCAGTTTTCTCAATGTCGTCATCTACCGATTGCCGATCATGATGCAGCGAAACTGGAAAAAGGACTGCATGGAATACCTGGAGCTTAGCCAGGAAGAAACGCCTGAAACAGAATCTTTCAATCTGGCTTTCCCGCTGTCGCACTGCCCAAACTGCAATACACCCATCAAGCCGCATCAAAACATACCCGTTATCAGCTATTTATTTTTAAAGGGTAGATGCGCGCAATGCCGGACGCCTATTTCTTTGCGCTATCCGATAATAGAAGCTTTCACGGCGGCCGCATCTGTCATCGTGGCCTGGCATTTCGGCTATACGCCGCAAACGGCCTTTGCCCTGGTGCTGACCTGGTCGCTGATCGCATTAAGCGGCATCGATATTGACCATCATTTACTGCCGGATTCCATCACGCTGCCGGCATTATGGCTGGGATTATTTTTAAGCCTGTTTGCACTCTTTACTGATGCGCACGCCAGCATTATAGGAGCCATTGCCGGTTATCTGGCGCTCTGGACTGTCTATCATCTGTTCAAGCTGGTTACGGGAAAAGAGGGCATGGGCTATGGCGATTTCAAACTGCTGGCTTTATTCGGCGCCTGGCTGGGTTGGCAGAGCCTGCCCGTTATTATCCTGTTGTCATCCCTGGTGGGTTCGGTCATAGGCATCGCCATGGTTGTTCTCGTCAACCGCGACCACAGAATTCCCATCCCGTTCGGCCCTTATCTGGCAATGGCAGGCTGGATCGCATTGCTCTGGGGCCATGACATCAACCAGCTTTATCTGACCCAAGTAGGCTTATAAAAATATGCTTAAGATCGGCCTGACCGGAGGCATCGGCTGTGGCAAAACAACTGTCGCACGCTTGTTTGCCGAACTCGGCAGCCCCGTCATCGATGCCGACCAGATAGCCCATCAGCTTGTCGCCAAAGGGCAACCCGCACTCGCGCAGATAGCGCTGCAATTCGGCGCCGACATACTCGCTCCGGATGGCTCACTGAACAGGGCCAGGCTCAGGGAAGCCGTTTTTTCCGATCCTGCCCGGAAGCAAAACCTCGAAGCCATTCTCCATCCCCTGGTTTATCAATCCATTCAGGCAGAACTCGAAAGGCTGGACGCACCTTATTGCATCATCGCGATACCGCTATTGTTTGAAACCAACATGGCCCATTTTGTCGACCGGGTGCTGGTCGTGGATTGTCCGGTCGAAATACAGATAGCGCGCGTCAGAAAGCGCGATCAGCTTACGCTTGAGAGAATCCAGTCGATCATCGACAGCCAGGTGTCACGAGACTTTAGAAAATCGCATGCCGATGATCTTATCGATAATTCGGAATCGGATTATAGACTTGCAGAACAAGTCAAAAAACTGCACAATTTGTATCTCTCATTAAGCGCCAGCTAGGATATACTTATTCGTGAACAACTTTATCACCTATGAATTTCCACTCAATGAACGAATCCGGGTTTTCATACGGCTCGAACAACTGTTTCAACAATTCAATCATTTTCTAGTTGGGCCGACAGTGGCCGACAAACGCGCCGCACTCAGCAGTCTGCTTGACATCATGATGATCTTCAGGCGCAACGACCTGAAATCGGAAATTCTGAAAGAACTGGATCGCCATGCCAAGGTACTGAACAAGGTTGCTAGCAGCGACAATGTGGATACCGACAAGCTGATGCAGCTGCTGGGCCAGGTCACCCAGACCAGCAAGCGGCTCTATGCCGTCAGCGGCAAAATCGGCATTAACGTCATGGAAAGCGACTTGTTCCAGAGCATCGCCCAGCGCAGTTCAATACCGGGCGGCACCTGCTCTTTCGATCTGCCTGAATTTCATTACTGGCTGGAACAGGATGAGTCCGTCCGTTTGAAGGACCTGGAGCACTGGAGCAGTCCGTTTACGGATATCCGCACGGCCATTGATCTGATTCTCAGCTTCATACGCAACAGCAATGCGCCGACCCAGGAAGTCGCCGAAGCCGGTTTTTTTCAGTTATCCCTGGACAGAAGCCAGCCGTTCCAATTGCTGAAAGTGAGCGTGGACAAATCCATCCATTGCTTTGCGGAAATCAGCGGCGGCAAACACCGCTGCACTATCCGATTCATGACGCCGCCTTCGGATGATAAGCGTCCGACACAAACGCCGGATGATATTCCTTTTTCCTTGACCTGCTGTCTGTTCTAAATGCCGTCATCAGACAAGCCGCTTGTCGTCAAATGCCCCACTTGCAAACGCCCCGTGCCCTGGACGCCCGAGCAGAAATTTAAGCCTTTCTGCTGTGAGCGCTGTAAACTGATCGATCTGGGAGAATGGGCCATGGAAGAAAAAAAGATTCCCGGCGAGCCCTTGTCAGAGGACGGTGACGAAAACAACGACTGGCATTAATTTAATCCAGAAATGCCCTGATCGCCGCAATCCCCTGCCCGCCGGCCTGCCGTGCTGTCGATAGACAAGACAGAGACATGCCTCCTAAGGCATAAACCGGTAAATTAGCCTTGGAAACCAGATCGGCGAATTGCTGCCAGCCCAGTGCCTGGGCTCCAGGATGCGTTCCAGTCGGCAGCACGGGCGCCAGCACAGCAAAGTCGACGCCAATGGCTTGCGCATGCCGCAATTCCTGTAGATTATGGCAGGAAGCCGCCAGCCATTTGATGTTGCCAGGCCGCTGGCCGATAGCCATCAGGTGTCGGCTGGTTAAATGAACGCCGCTTGCATTAAGCTCATAGGCCGCCTCCACAGCGGAATTCATCAATAACAAAGCCCCCCGCTCCTGGCACAAAGGATAAGCCCGCTCGATAAACTTTTCGACAGCCTGTCGAGGCGCCGTCTTCAACCTCGCCTGTATCAGCCTGACGCCCCGATCCAATATTTTTTGCAGATTGACCAGCAACAGCGATTCATCGGCATCATCCAGAATCGCATAATAAGCCGGCAACCGGGCCGCCGTGACAATAGGCCGGTTGGCAGCCGGAAATTCATGCTGATCCAGTTCATCGGGGCCGACCCATTTAAACAGCTGACCTTCACAGCCTCTGGCGCGGCCCGAGAACTGTTCCACCAGAAACACATGCAACTGCACCGCCAGATCAGGATATTGATGCTCAATGGTGATCAACGGACTGGCAACCTCGACGTTGATATCAAGCTCCTCCTTGAGCTCGCGGCTTAACGCCTGTTCGGCTGTTTCGAAGGGCTCGATTTTGCCGCCCGGAAACTCCCATAAGCCGCCTTGATGCAAAGACCGGTCGCGCAATGAAATCAAAATCTGCCCGGCCGTATTTTTCACCACGCCAACGGCAACCTGAAGAGGCTTCATATTCAATACCGTCGATTAAGTTCTGTATTCCGCATTGATCTTGACATAATCATACGAAAAATCGCAGGTCAAAACCTCCTGGCAAGCATCGCCGCGTCCCAATGTCACGGTTACGGTGATTTCCTGCTGATCCATGACCCGCTGGCCGGCCTCTTCGGTATAGTCATCGGCACGGCCGCCGTTCCTGACGATACAGACATCATCCAGATAAATCCGCACCTTATCGAGCTCCATGTTTTCCACACCGGCACGCCCGACGGCAGCCAGAATCCGTCCCCAGTTGGGATCGCTGGCGAAGAAAGCCGTCTTGACCAGCGGCGAATGTGCGATGGTTTTGCCGACACGTACGGCTTCCTCATCAGAGGCGGCCTGCTTGACCATAATACGCATCAGCTTGGTGGCGCCCTCGCCGTCCCTGACGATGGCTTCGGCCAGCTGCTTGCAGACTTCCATGACGGCATCGGCAAAAATCCGGTAATGATCGCTGCCTGCCTCGATTTCCGGCGCCGCCGAGCAGCCGCTGGCCATCAGGACGCAGGCATCATTGGTCGATGTATCGCCGTCGACTGTGATGCGGTTAAATGATTGCTCCACAGCCTGAGCCAGACACTGCTGCAAAAGCGGCTGCTTTATTTTGGCGTCTGTAGCCATAAAGCCCAGCATCGTCGCCATATTCGGTTGAATCATGCCGGCGCCTTTGGAAATGCCGTTGATCGTGACCGGTTGGCCCGAAATCGTGAAAACTTTGGATACGCCTTTAGGGAAAGTGTCGGTCGTCATGATCGCGCGCGCAGCCTTGTCCCAGTTGGCAGCCGAAAGATTTTTCACGGCGGCCGGCAAAGCGGTCTTGATTTTCCCTACAGGCAGGGGCTGACCAATAACCCCTGTCGAGAAAGGCAGCACCTGATTGGCGCAGCCGCCCGCCGCCTCGGCCAGATCCGCGCAGGTCGCCAAGGCGTCCTGCATGCCCTGATTGCCGGTGCCGGCATTGGCATTGCCGGAATTGATCAGCAGCCAGCGCGGCGCCTGGGATAGGTGCGCTTTCGCCACATGCACGGGCGCGGCGCAGAAGGCATTCTGCGTGAACACGGCCGCGCAGCTTGCGTTTTCAGGCATTTGTATCACTAAAATGTCATCGCGTTCGGTCTGCTTGATGCCCGCGCAAGCGGTGCCCAGCGTAATGCCCGCTACTTCATGCATGACCGGAAAGTGGTATCCCTGAGGGAGTACTGCCATGGTTTAATCCTTCTAGGTTTTGAAAAATACGAAAACTCGATCAATTCTTTTAACACTGGCGCTCATCAGCGCGCACTGTTTTTTGATTTTTTCCAGCTGCTGCGGCTGTTCGCAGAGGGCGAAAGGCAGAATGACTTCAATTTCAATCTGCCCATCAAGATAATGAATCCTGAAATCCTCGATCGCCTGCTTGAAGTCGGACAGATAATGCTCCAACAGCTGCTGCACGTCGCCGCGCAACAGAGGCCTGGACCGGCCTGACATCCCTTCGTCATCCTCGGGATCGACATGCACCAGCACATCCATGACGTCATCGAAGCGCCTGATCAGATCATCCCTGACCGCATCGCCAATCATATGGCCTTCCGATACCGTGATGCGCGGATCGACGACGATATGCGCATCGATATACGCATCTTCGCCCATTTGCCGCGTACGCAGCAGGTGGATGCCCTCGACGCCGTCGATCTGATGGATTGCAGCGCGGATTTCAGCAACCAGCTCGGGCGGCAAAGACGTATCGACCAGTTCCTTGATGCTGTCAAAGACCAGGCTCAAGCCAATCTTGCCCACCATCAGCGCGACCACGGCAGCGGCAACGGCATCGGCGAAAGGATAGCCCAGCAGCACAGCCGCAATACCCACCAGCACGACCACTGAAGAAAAGGCATCGCTGCGCTGGTGCCAGGCATTGGCCAACAGCAATTTCGAGCGGGTCCTTTTGGCGATGCGCTTGGTATAGTGGTACAGCCATTCATTAATCAGGATGGAGAGGACTACAATGCCCAAAGTGCGGACATCCGGCACATGTAAGGTTTCCGGTGCGGCAATGTGTTCCATCTCATGCCAGACAATGGCACCGGCGACAGCGATCAGGCCGACGCCCAGAATACCCGTCGCTATGGTCTCAAAGCGGCGATGGCCGTATGGATGCTCATGATCCGCTTCGCGGCTGCCCAGTCTGATGGCGATAATCACCAGCAGGTCGCTCAGCAAGTCCGACAGGGAATGAATGCCGTCGGCAATCAATGCCGCCGACTGTCCCAGGATGCCGAAACCGATCTTGATGCAGGTCTGAACAATATTGACCAGCGCCCCGACATAGGTCGCCCTGGCTTTCAGCTTATCAGCGGTTGCCGCATCGCAGACCTCAGCCATTACCCGCCCACTTCCAGCACGATGATATATTCGCCGTCATCGGCGCGGGTTTCCAGCACCTTATGGCCGTTGATGCGGCACCAGGCCGGAATGTCCTGCATGACGCCCGGATCGGTGCCGATCACTTCGAGCTGATCGCCGGCCTTGAGCTGCTTTACCTTGTCCTGCGTACGAATAACCGGCAACGGACACAACAGACGCCTTGCGTTTAACGTCTCTCTAATCATATGAACCACGCCTCGGGAATATGATCGGCAGGCAATGGCTTGACCTGAACCGTTCTTGCCGAGCCGTCTTTGCCCGTAATGCTGACATCGACCTGATCGGCATCTCGGCCCTGGCCGTAGCGTGCGGTAATCGCAGCCGCCAACTGCAGATCCTCATCGGAAGGCGAACCGTCGATCAACACCAAGGGGCCGTTATGGCTCGTGCAGCTCATCATCATGAACTCTTTCTTGTAGCCCTGCAGAAAGCGGCCTTCGCCTTCTTCCCTGGCGACGATCATCTTGAAATTCGGCCGGGGCCGGATATGGCGCCCGACTTTCAGCAGCATGATGTCGTCAAGGTCATAGGCTCTGTTATTGTCGCGCGCCTGCCATAAGTCGACCAGTTTGGCCGAATAGCTGGCATCGGTCAGAAAGCAGCAACCGCCGGCCGGCTGCGCGTATTCGCTGAAGCCGTATTGCTCGGCCAGCGCCATCTGCGGCTTGCGCGACCGGCCGCTGAAATCATACAGCTTTTCCCTGTCGACCCAGCCTTCGCGCTCAGGCAAGGTCGCCGGCAGATTCTTCGCGCACAACGGCCGCAGCAGCAAGTCGTCGGCGCCGGACTCGCGCGCGACGATCGGCATGGTTTCCTTGCGCTGCGACATCGGCCGCTGGCCGATCACTTCGCCGGTAATGATGAAGTCGAAGCCGTTTTCGGCGATCCACTGCTTGGCCTTGTTGACCATGAATATCTTGCAGTCCAGGCACGGGTTCATGTTGGCGCCGTAGCCGTGCTTGGGATTGATCAGCACGTCCTTGTATTCCTCGATCACATCGACGATATGCAGCTTGATGCCCAGCTGTTCGGCGACCCACAGCGAGTTATTGCGTTTGGGCTTGGCCTTGTCCCGGGCCCTGATGGCATGCGTGTGGCCTTCCACGCAAAAGCCGGTAAAGAAGTTGATGCCCTCAACGTGGACGCCCTGCTCCTGAATTGTCTTCGCCGCCAGCATCGAATCCAGTCCCCCGGAAATCAACGCCACCGCTTTTCTTTGTTGACTCATAACGCTTAAAAAATGCTCAAAAATGAGCCTATTATACTCGTTTATTTGGCAATGCGACTTCAACTTCTCCGGTTATCGCCTAAACTTTGGCGTTTAATCGTTATTCCCGGGATTTATCGCAATATGGAATTCAAAGACTACCTTAAAATTCTGGTTCTCAAAGACGGCTCCGACCTTTACCTGACCGTGGATGCGCCGCCGGCCGCCAAATTCGAAGGCTCGCTGAAGCCTTTGGAAAACATCCGGCTGACCAAGGAGCGCATCAAGGAAATCGCCTACAGCCTGATGGATGAAGAGCAGCAAAAGGCATTCGAACAGGTACCCGAAATGAACCTGGCGCTTTCCGAGCCCGGCATCGGCCGCTTCCGCGTCAATATTTTCAAGCAGCGCAGCAATCTGGCGCTGGTCATTCGGAACATCAAAGTCGACATCCCCAATGCCGATAAACTGGGCCTGCCGCCCGTGCTGAAACAAGCCATCATGGAAAAGCGCGGCCTGATCCTGTTCGTCGGCGGCACCGGTTCCGGCAAGTCGACTTCGCTGGCGGCACTGATCGATCATCGCAATAGCAACTCATCGGGCCATATCATTACCATCGAAGACCCGATCGAGTACATCCATCCGCACAAAAAGTCACTGGTCAACCAGCGCGAAGTCGGGGTCGATACGCTGAGCTACGAAGATGCGTTGAAAAACACGCTGCGCCAGGCGCCTGACGTCATTCTGATCGGCGAGATCCGCAGCCAGGAAACCATGGAGCACGCGCTGGCCTTCGCCGAAACGGGCCATCTGTGCCTGTCCACACTGCATGCCAACAACGCCAACCAGGCTCTGGACCGCATCATCAATTTTTTCCCCGAAGAGCGCCGCAATCAATTGCTGCTGGATTTGTCGCTGAACTTGAAGGCATTTGTCTCGCAACGACTGGTGCCTACCGTCGACGGCAAGCGCACGGCCGCGATTGAAATTCTGCTGGGTACGCAACTGATCCGCGACCTGATACAGAAAGGCGAAATTCACGCCATCAAGGAAGCCATGGAGAAATCGGAAGAAGTCGGCATGCAGACCTTCGACAGCCATTTGCTGAAGCTATTCAAGGAAGGCAGGATTTCGCTTGAAGAAGCGCTGAACAATTCCGATTCACCGAATAACCTCAAACTGAAAATCAATCTGTCTGAAGGACTCGGTTCGGTTTCGCCCGCGCGAGCGCCCGATGCGGCCGGCAATTTTTCAAGCTTTGCGCTGGAAGCTATCGACAAGGAAGAAGAAGGAGAAGAACCGGCGGAATAATTCCCCGTCTGCCAGCTTGGCACGCCTGCAATTGATATGTGTCATACCTCAGCAATCAGGGCCTATTCAACCGACATTTTTAAGCTATAATTGACGGCCTTTTTATTGCCCAACAGGTTTTGCTGCCGTGTCGAGTATAAATAACGATGTATCCACATTTCAGGGACTTATCCTGGCCTTACAAAAATACTGGTCAAGCCAAGGCTGTATTTTATTGCAGCCCTTGGATCAGGAAGTCGGCGCAGGGACCTTTCATCCAGCCACTTTCCTGCGCGCCATAGGCCCCGAGCCTTGGAACACGGCCTATGTGCAGCCGTCGCGCCGCCCTACGGATGGCCGTTTCGGCGAAAACCCGAACCGCCTGCAGCATTACTACCAGTTTCAGGTGGCATTAAAGCCGTCGCCGGACAACATTCAGGAACTGTACCTGAACTCGCTGCGGCATCTGGGACTGGATCTGCTCGAACACGATATCCGCTTCGTCGAAGACAACTGGGAATCGCCGACCCTGGGCGCCTGGGGACTGGGCTGGGAAGTCTGGCTGAACGGCATGGAGGTCACGCAGTTCACCTACTTCCAGCAGGTCGGCGGTCTTGAATGCAAGCCGGTCCTGGGAGAAATTACCTACGGCCTGGAGCGCATCGCCATGTATCTGCAGGGTGTCAAAAGCGTCTACGATCTGATATGGACCAAAGGCCCGTTCGGGACAGTCACCTACGGCGACGTATTCCATCAGAACGAAGTGGAAATGTCGGCCTTCAACTTCGAGCAGGCCAATGTCGATTTCATGTTCCAGTGCTTCGATACCTATGAGCAGGAATGCCGCAAACTGATCGATCTGGACCTGCCGCTGCCGGCTTATGAAATGGTCCTGAAAGCCTCGCATGCGTTCAACCTGCTGGATGCGCGCCATGCCATTTCGGTCACCGAACGCCAACGCTACATTTTAAGAGTCAGAAACATGTCCAAATCCGTAGCCGAAGCCTATTACCAACGCCGGGAATCGCTAGGCTTCCCGATGCTGACAGGACAAGGAGCACAATAATGGCGACAAGCAAACATTTACTGTTCGAACTGGGTTCGGAAGAACTGCCGCCGACCACCCTGCTGAAAATGGCGACCGCCTTGCTGAACAATATCACGCAAGGCCTGAAAGACGCCGAACTGAATTTCAGCGGTAGCCGGTTCTATGCGACGCCGAGGCGCTTGGCTGTGCTGATTGAAGATCTGGCCGCGGCGCAGCCCGATAAAACCGTCGAGAAACGCGGCCCTGCCGTGCAGGCGGCCTTTGCGCCGGACGGCACGCCCAGCAAGGCGGCTCAGGGCTTTGCCGTCAGCTGCGGCACGACTTTCGACCAGCTGGAGCGCCTGAAGACCGACAAGGGGGAATGGCTGTCCTTCACGCAGCACGTCCAGGGCCAGACCACCGAAAGCCTGATTCCGGACATCATACGGCACAGCATTGCCGGGCTACCGATCGCCAAGCGCATGCGCTGGGGCAGCGGCACGACCGAATTCGTCAGGCCCGTGCATTGGGCCGTGCTGTTGTACGGCGATGCCGTCATCGATACCGAGATTCTAGGCCTGAAAACCGGCGCGGCCACGCACGGCCACCGTTTCCATGCGCCGCAGCCGCTGACCATCGACAAGCCTGAAAACTATGCACAAATCCTGTTCGAACAAGGCAAAGTCATCGCCGATTTCGAGCAGCGCAAAACCATCATCAGAAGCGCCGCTGAGCAGGCGGCCGCGGCCGTCAACGGCGCCGCGCACATCGAAGAAGACCTGCTCGAAGAGATCGCGGCCTTAAACGAATGGCCGGTTCCGATCACCGGCAATTTCGACCCGCGCTATCTGGAACTGCCGGCCGAAGTGTTGATCACGACCATGCAGACCAACCAGAAATATTTTCCGGTCAAGAATGCCGCCGGCGGTCTGCTGCCGCATTTCATCACCTTCAGCAATATCGAAAGCAGCAACCCGCAATCGATTCAGCACGGCAACGAGCGTGTCGTCACGCCGCGCCTGTCCGACGCCGAGTTCTTCTGGAAACAGGACCGCAAAAAGACTCTGGAAGAACGCCTGTTGACATTATCCAGCATCGTCTTCCAGGAAAAGCTGGGCACGTTGGCCGATAAAACTCAGCGCGTCGTCACGCTGGCCGAATACGTTGCCGGCAAGCTCAATGAGAACATCGAGCTGGCCAAGCGCGCGGCTTTGCTGGCCAAAACCGACCTGATGACCGACATGGTCGGCGAATTCGGCAATCTGCAAGGCATCATGGGCCGCTATTATGCGCTGGCCGACAACGAGCCGGCTGAAGTTGCGTGGGCGCTTGAGGAACAATACTTCCCGAAACAGTCCGGCAGCCCGACGCCGAGCAGCAAGACCGGCCAGATTCTGGCGATCGCGGAGAAAATCGATACGCTGACCGGCATATTCAGCGCCGGCTTGATTCCTACCGGCGATAAGGACCCTTACGCCTTGCGCAGAGCCGCGCTCGGCACGCTGCGCATCATTATCGAGAGTCGGCTGAATCTCGACATCAAAGAGCTGATCGCGTTCTCGCTGAGACAATTCACGCACGAATTCGAGCACGATGAAACCTATAAGCTGGTCGTCGATTTCGTCTTTGACCGCCTGAGAGGCTACTGTCTCGACCAGGGTTACACTGCCGATGAATTTGATGCGGTGATATCGGTAACGCCGGCAGAGCCGTTGGACTTCATTCAGCGCCTGCAGGCCGTCAAGGCGTTCAGGCAGCTGCCGGAAGCCGAAAGCCTGGCGGCTGCCAACAAGCGCATCCGCAATATCCTGAGAAAGTCGGACACCAAAGCCGCCGACAGTGTTGGCAATTTAAGCGAAACGCAGGAAAAACAACTGCTGGCCGCCGCCACGCAATCGTCCCAGGACATCCAGCCTTTACTGGCGAAACGCGATTACCAGGCCGTGCTTAACCGCCTGGCCCAGCTCAGAAATGACGTGGACGCCTTTTTCGACCATGTCATGGTCATGGCCGACGATCTGGACCTGCGCGCCAACCGCCTGGCCCTGCTGACGCTGGTGTCCGAACAGTTCTTGACCTGTGCCGACATATCCAGACTGCAATCGTAAACGTCAGGCATGGATCGATACGTTCTGGTAGACCGTGACGGCGTCATCAATCATGACTCCGACGACTATATAAAATCAGAGGAAGAGTGGCGGCCGATCGAGGGCAGCCTCGAGGCCATCGCCCTGCTCAACCAGCACGGTTGCAAGGTCGCCGTCATCACCAACCAATCAGGGCTGCAGCGCGGCTTGTTCGATCAGGCCACGCTGGACAAAATCCACGCCAAAATGCGCCGATTGGCTGCCGAAAAAGGCGGCGAAATCGACTGCATCTATTTTTGCCCGCACGGCCCTGATGACGGTTGCGCCTGCCGAAAACCCAAACCGGGCCTGCTGGAATTATTTGCGGCTGACAAACAAGTCAGCCTGCGAGGCATGCCTTTTATCGGCGATGCGCTACGCGACATCCAGACCGCTCAGGCTGTCGGCGCCAGCCCGATATTGGTCAAGACTGGCAAAGGCCAAAAAACCCTGATGGATAATCCTGACCTCAACATTCCTGTTTTTGACAATCTCTATGACGCAGCAAAGTACCTCACATCAAGGCAATAAACTCCGGCTTTATCTCGGCTCAGCCCTGTTATTTATCAGCATTTTTACTACCGCGACAATCGATGGCATATTAATTCTTTTGTGTATGCTGGCGCCTTTCTCCGTGCGTTATAAAATTGCCACCGCCTGGTGTTCCCTTGTTGTTTGGATGACGAAGTTTTTCTGCGGTCTCGGTTATGAGGTTGAGGGACTGGAACATATCAAGGGGCTGGATGCCGCCGTCGTGTTGAGCAAGCATCAGTCCGCCTGGGAAACGCTGGCGTTAAGACATATTCTGCCGCCCCAAACTACTTTATTAAAACGTTCATTGCTCTGGATGCCGCTTTGGGGATGGGCTCTGGCGACGCTCAGACCGATAGCGATAGATCGCGAAAATCAGCGCGCCGCTATGCGCAAGCTACTGGACCAAGGCACCGCCTGCCTGCAGGAAGGTTTATGGGTCGTGACATTTCCGGAAGGCACGCGTACGGCACCCGGCGAAGAAAAAAAATTCGGCGCCGGCGGCGCCATGCTGGCGCAAAAATCAGGTTATCCGGTCATACCCATTGCGCTTAACGCCGGAGAGTATTGGCCTCGCTACAGTTTTTTGAAATATCCGGGGACGATCAAGGTAAAAATCGGGCCACCCATTGAAAGCCGGGGCCGCAAAGCCGCCGATATCAATGCCGAAGCCGAAGCCTGGATCAGGCAAGCCATGCAGGACATCAGCACGCGTTAAGAAACGTCCTGTATCTTATCTGATGCGATCATGAACCGTATAGCGGGCAATATGCGTATAATGATGGATTTGACATTTCAATTTAAAAAAATAAATAACGGTAACGTATCCATGAAAAAACTACTGCTGATCTCCATATCCGCGTTGTTTCTTTCGGCTTGTGCTGATAAACAGCAATATGAACAGGCTGTACTGGAACAAATGAAGAAAGAAAAAGACATTCAGGACTATAAAATCGACCCTCAGCATATGGCTGATTGCGTCGTTGACATGACGACGAAAAACATGCCCGGTATTTTCCCTGGCGACCCCAATCGCATGACAGCTTACCGCAACTATACCAAGATGCTGACTCTGATGGATTCGAAAGATCCCAAAAAGACGCTGGAAGAACTGCGCAATGACTTCGGCTCGGCCCAGGCGCTTGCCGATGCTCATAACAACTATACCGAAAGCATGATGGACTGCATTGCGGCCGTTATCGCGGAATCCGAAGAAGACGGTAAAGCGGCAGCGGAACAGGCGAAACCGGGAGAAACTGCTCAACCAGCGCCCCCTGCCCAACCTGTGGAGCCAACTCAACCGGCAGCACCTGTTCAACCGACAGAACCACCTAAAAATTAACCGCCGCTTACTTGATAGATCCGATTAAAACGGCGCATAAAGCAGACCGTTTGTTCGGGATTATAATCCGTAAAAGAAAATTGCAGATTGAGTCGGGGCAATATCATTGCCCCTATTCTGACCAGCGTCTGTTTCTGTCAAATGACAGGTGCGACTCTCTCATGACGAACGTCGATATCCGGCGTTGTTTAGACGCCGGGACTTGCAATCCGCCTGCCAAATACAGGTTACTCGTTTATGCCGCCTTGAGTTAAATGCGCGGGCTCTAACAGTTTTTCCAGTTCCGCCCGGCTTAGTTCGGTCATTTCAGCGGCGACGTCAATGATCGGACGGCCCTGCTTATAAGCGGCTTTCGCGACTTCGGCGGCTTTCAGATAGCCGATGATAGGATTCAGGGCTGTCACCAGTATCGGATTTTTCGCCAAAGCCTGCTGCAGGTTGTCTTCCCGGACCGTGAAGCCGGCAATCGCTTTATCGGCCAGCAACCGGCTGACGTTCCCAATCAGTTCTATGCTCTGCAGAATGTTGTGTGCGATCACAGGCAACATCACGTTCAATTGGAAATTGCCTGATTGGCCGGCAATAGTGATCGTTGTATCGTTGCCGATCACCTGGGCGGCTACCATAGCCGCCGCCTCGGGAATAACAGGGTTGACCTTGCCGGGCATAATGCTGCTGCCAGGCTGCAGCGCCGGCAGTTCGATCTCTCCCAGACCAGCCAAAGGCCCGCTGTTCATCCAGCGCAAGTCGTTGGCGATCTTCATCAAACTGACCGCTACAACTTTCATCTGGCCCGATAATTCAACCATGGCGTCCTGGGCGCTCAGACTCTCGAAAAACGATGCGTTTGGCTCAAACGGCAGACCGGCCTCTTTGCCGAGCGTCTGTGCGAATTTTGCCGCAAACTCGGGATGAGCATTGATGCCCGTACCGACTGCCGTGCCGCCTTGAGCCAGTTTATAGACCCGAGGCAGCGCAGAATTGATGCGATCGATGCCATTGCGAATCTGCAGCGCCCAGCCGTCCAGTTCCTGGCTCAGGCGCACGGGCATCGCATCCATTAAATGCGTGCGTCCGGTTTTGGTAATATGATCAAGACTGGCTGCTTTTTCTTCCAGTGTCTGAGCCAAATGCGCCAGCCCCGGCAGTAAGATTTTCCGGCATTCGATTGCGGCGCTGACATGGATCGCGGTCGGAATCACGTCATTGCTGCTCTGCCCCATATTGACATGATCGTTCGGACTGACCGACTGCCCAGCAATTCGGCTGGCCAGATTAGCCAATACTTCATTGACGTTCATATTGGTGCTGGTGCCGGAGCCGGTCTGGAACACGTCGATCGGAAAATGCTGGCTGTGGTCGCCATCGATGATCTGCTGGGCGGCCTGCACAATAGCCTGACCAATAGCGGCATCAAGTTCACCCAGTTCCATATTGACCTTGGCCGCGCTCTGCTTGATCAACGCCACGGTCTTAATGAAAGCCGGCGGCATGGTCAAGCCGCTGACCGGAAAGTTATTGACCGCGCGTTGCGTTTGCGCCGCGTATAAAGCATCGGCCGGCACTTCCAATTCGCCCATGCTGTCTTTTTCAATTCTGTAATGTTCAGTCATTGCTAGTCCACTAATAAATTCGTTAACATCATTTCGGCCGAACGGCCATCCCAGTTCTTGTTGAGTTGCCGGATGATATAAAACGGGAATCCGTACCGCGTAATCCGCCTGCCATTGGGTCTGCTCGGCTATGTCAATTGTCTCGACAGCCAGTTGATCGGTAGCTTGCGCTCTGCATGCAGCAACGATGGCTTCCGCCTCTTCGCACAAATGGCAGCCCGCCGTACCTAACAGTAGTAATTTTATCATCAGTGCTTGGTGAGCTTTTCAAGATATCCCATAAACAGGGCCGATATCACAAAGGTCAGATGCGTCAGGACGTACCACATGATTTTGTCATTATCGGTCGTCTGTGCGTTCATAAAAATTTTCAATAGATGGATGGAGGAAATCGCAACTATCGATGAGGCTACCTTCAGTTTCAGGGACGTATAGTCATGCGTGCCCAGCCAGTCGAGCTTCTCAGTTTCCTCGCTCAGATCCATTTGGGAGACGAAATTTTCATAACCGCTGAACATGACGATAACGATCAAGCTTGCCACCAGCGTCATATCGATCAAGGTCAGCAATTTCAGAATCATTTCGGATTCGTCAGCTTCGAGGATATGAGGGATGAAGTGAGATAGCTCCTGAAAGAATTTTATTGAAAGTCCCAGCAAAGCCAGGCTCATGCCGACATACATCGGCGCCAGAATCCAGCGACTGGCGTACATGAGCCTTTCTATTAGCCGTTCCGTCTTCTCTTTGATTGTCATGCTTGGTATTTTTGATATTAATGATGCAAATGTGTTGACAGCCAACGCTCGGCCACTTCTTCCGCGATGCCTTTGCGCCGCGCATAATCCGCTAACTGGTCGCGGTCGATTTTTCCGACATTGAAATACTGGGCGTCAGGATGGGAGAAATACCAGCCGCTGACAGCCGAAGCCGGATACATCGCATAGCTTTCGGTCAGTTCTATTGACGTGTTTGCCGTCACATTCAGCATTTCAAACAGCTTGGCTTTCTCGGTATGGTCGGGGCAGGCTGGATAGCCAGGTGCCGGCCTGATGCCCTGATAGTCTTCGCTAATCAGCTGCTCATTAGCATAAGCCTCGTCTTCGGCGTAACCCCAGTATTCCTTTCTGACCGCTTCATGCATATATTCAGCGAATGCTTCGGCCAATCTGTCGGCCAGAGCCTTCAGCATAATGGCGCTGTAATCGTCATGATCCCGTTCAAACTGACGCAGTTTTTCTTCTATGCCGATGCCGGTTGTAACGGCGAATGCACCGATATAATCGGCTTTGCCGCTATCTACCGGCGCAATAAAATCGGACAGGCAATAATTGGGCCGGCCCGGCGCCTTTATATTCTGTTGCCGCAAATGATGCAAAGTCTCGAGCTTTTGCTGGCGCGAGTCATCGGTGTAAACAATGACGTCATCGCCATCGCTGTTGGCCGGAAAAAAACCGATGACGGCACGGGCGGACAGCCATTCCTCGGTAATGATTTTCTTCAGCATGACTTGGGCATCGTCAAACAACTTTCTGGCTTCATTGCCGATGACTTTATCGTCGAATATTTTCGGATAGCTGCCAGCCATTTCCCAGGTTTGGAAGAAAGGCGTCCAGTCGATATACCAGACCAGCGTGTCCAGCGGGAAATGATCGATGACGTTGGTGCCCAGAAACGTTGGCTTGACCGGCTCATAGTTGCCCCAGACGTATTTATTGCGTCTTGCCGCAGCCAGGGTATGTTGTTTGGTTTTTGCCTCGCGGCCTTTGTGCCGGCCCCTGACCTCTTGGTATTCTGAACGGATTTTCTGGATGAAATCGTCTTTCAGGTCAGTGCTCAGCAGATTGCTGGCGACGCCGACACTTCTAGATGCATCAGTTACATAAACGGTAGGTCCATGATAATTGGGCTCGATTTTGACCGCCGTATGCGCGCGCGATGTAGTCGCGCCGCCTATCATCAGCGGAATCTCGAAACCCTGACGCTCCATTTCCTTGGCGATATGTACCATTTCGTCAAGAGACGGTGTAATCAGACCGCTCAAGCCGATAATATCGACATTTTCCAGGCGCGCCGTCTGCAGAATTTTTTCCGCCGGCACCATGACGCCCAAATCGATAACTTCATAATTGTTGCATTGCAGCACGACACCAACGATATTCTTGCCGATGTCATGGACATCGCCCTTGACTGTTGCCATCAGAATTTTGCCGTTGGTCTTCATTTCGCCGGATTTATCGGCCTCCATGAACGGCATCAAATAAGCGACGGCTTTTTTCATGACCCGCGCAGATTTGACGACTTGCGGCAGGAACATTTTGCCGGCGCCGAACAGATCGCCGACCACATTCATGCCGTCCATCAATGCGCCTTCAATGACATGCAGAGGCCTTTCGGCTTCCAGTCTCGCCTGTTCGGTATCTTCCTCGATAAATTCGTCGATGCCCTTGACCAATGCGTGCTCCAGGCGTTTACTGACGGGCCAGCTGCGCCATTCCTGGTCTTCCTGTTTTACTGCACTGCCGCCCTCGCCGCGGTATTTCTCGGCCAGTTCCAGCAATTTTTCCGTTGCGCCCGGGTGACGGTTCAATACCACATCTTCGACTGCATCGCGCAAATCTTCGGGAATGTCGGCATAGATCGCGAGCTGGCCGGCATTGACGATGCCCATGTCCATGCCCGCATCGATGGCGTGGTATAAAAATACGGCATGGATTGCTTCTCTTACCGGATTGTTGCCGCGGAATGAAAACGATACGTTCGACACACCGCCTGAGACCAGCGCATGCGGCAGGGTGCGTTTGATTTCACCTGTGGCTTCGATAAAATCCAGGCCGTAGTTATTGTGTTCATCAATACCGGTCGCGATCGCGAAAATGTTCGGGTCAAAAATGATGTCTTCAGCAGGAAAGCCGAGCTGTTCGGTAAGAATTTTATAAGCCCGCTGGCAAATTTCGATTTTCCTGTCTTTGGTATCGGCCTGGCCCTCTTCATCGAAAGCCATGATGATAGCAGCCGCGCCATAGCGGCGGATCAGCTTGGCGTGCTGTATAAAAGCCTCTTCGCCTTCCTTGAGTGAAATGGAATTGACGACGCCTTTGCCCTGGATGCATTTCAGGCCGGCTTCCAGAATTTCCCATTTGGACGAATCGAGCATGATAGGCACTCTGGCGATATCGGGCTCGGACGCGATCAGACTAAGAAAGCGCACCATCGCTTGCTTGGAGTCCAACATGCCTTCGTCCATGTTGATATCGATAATCTGGGCGCCGCTCTCAACTTGCTGTTTGGCGATGTCCAGCGCTGCTTCGTAATTGCCTTCAACGATCAATCTCTTGAATAAGGCCGAGCCGGTTACGTTAGTGCGCTCGCCCACATTTACAAATAAGGTCTCCGGACCTATATTCATGGGCTCCAGCCCGGCTAACCGGCACTGTTTCTCGATGACGGGAATAGGTCTCGGACTGTATTCTTTTACGGCTTCGACTATCGCTTTGATATGCGCCGGCGTGGTACCGCAACAGCCGCCGATAATATTCAGATAGCCGCTGCGCGCCCAATCGGCCAACTCTTCCGCCATCGCCTCCGGCGACTCGTCGTATTCTCCGAACTCATTAGGGAGGCCCGCATTCGGATGCGCGGAAACGTAAGTATCTGCAATGGTTGACAGTTCATCTATATGCTGACGCAGCTCTTTTGCGCCTAATGCACAGTTAAAACCAAATGCTATCGGCTCGACATGCCTGAGCGAATTCCAGAAGGCGGCGACAGTCTGTCCGGAAAGCGTTCTGCCCGAGGCATCGGTGATCGTGCCGGAAATCATGACCGGCAGTTTATAACCAATCTGTTCAAAATATTGTTCGACCGCAAAAATGGCCGCTTTGGCATTGAGCGTATCGAAAATGGTTTCAATCAGAATGATATCGGCGCCGCCGTCGATAAGGCCGCGTGTCGCTTCCGTATAAGCCTCAACCAGATCATCAAAGGAAATATTGCGAAATCCCGGATCGTTGACATCGGGCGACATGGAGGCCGTGCGATTGGTGGGCCCTAAAACACCAGCGACAAACCGCGGCTTTTCCGGCGTCTTTGCAGTGAATTCGCCGGCGGCTTGCCTTGCCAGTCGCGCTGATTCAACATTGATCTCATAAACCAGCGATTCCATTTCATAATCGGCCATGGCGATGCTGGTCGCATTGAATGTGTTGGTCTCTACGATATCAGAGCCGGCTTCAAAATAGGCCCGGTGAATGGCTCTGATAATGTCGGGCTGAGTTATCGACAGCAGATCGTTATTACCTTTAAGATCCACAGCCCAGTCAGCAAAACGCTCACCCCGGTAGTCTTTTTCTTCCAGCTTGTAGCTTTGGATCATTGTACCCATCGCACCATCAAGAAATAAGATTCTCTGGGATAATAGCTGCTTTAATAATTGTATTTTGCTCATTGACACTGCCAAGGTGGTATCAGTTAGGATAAAGATTGATAGCGATAGTCGGCTTGAATATAAACATTGCTTAAAGAGCAATCAACCACTATTATTTTAATATTTCTATCGGAGAAGGACATGTCGAAACCAACAGTAATTCAAGTAATTAAGAGCGTTCTGTCCGCCGTCGTCGGTGTACGGAGTGAAAAGAACAGACAAAAGGACTTTGAACAGGGCTCGCTTTCAACTTATGTTATCGTAGGGGCAATCTTTATTGTTCTTTTCGTGTTTGGTCTCATCTCACTTGTCTCAGTTATCGTTGGCGACTAAGTTTACGCTTTTCCGATGTCTCATTAGAGGATTCTTCTCTGCCTCCGATTAAACAAGGCGCAGCATTGGCATGAACTTAACTTCGGCCAACAACTTGGAGCCTTCATATTTTCCAGAATTAAGTCTTTGATATACTGAATAAATATACTCAATACTGTCTCGGATAAAATTCATCCATGTGCTTTAGGAATCAGCATGCAATAGCCATAAAAAAAGCCCAAGCATCGCTTGAGCTTTATTTTATGACTACTCTTATCTTTTACTTTTCTGTGGTTTTAAAGCTTTGTTTTATACCTTGAAACATTTCTTTAATGCCACTGAATAAATTAGCTAAATTAAATTCTTCTTTAAGAACAAATTTATTGCGAATCACCGCAACTGCTAAAAAGCCAGCGATTGGTGGCATCAATTCAAAAAATACTGATAACAATATACCGCCAACTCCTTGAAAGCCGCCCTCATTCTTTCTGTCGCCAATGGTCAATAAATCACGCTCATATCCACTGCTGGCCTCACTGCCTCTGACCGCTTCCAAAATATAGATGTTGAACTGAACCAATAGCATTTGCACAATAAAAAAAGCCACTGCACAAATCCCAACCCACATCAATACATTGTTTACTTTTGCTCTCATGGCCGACTGGTAAACCCAGAGAGCCGCAATAATCATTACAATACCGCCTATCATCGTTATACCTCTGTTTTAATTATCATTTTTTTGTCAGGAAGAAGAAAAGATATGTACATTTCAAAACCATGTTGGAATTGTCTTTTTCAACAACCTTACATGATTCATACTTTTCCCGTCCAGGTGTGCTTTGTTTTTTTAGTACGCCATCTTCCACGAAGTACTTCAGGTTAGCTTTAAACTCAGGGGTTCGACCAACAGAGTCAGTCGCTGTTGTTTCAAGCGTACCGTCCTCCTTAAAATCCCACTCAACAGTGATTTTCTTCTTTTCTCCATTCAATTTGATCGCTTCCGCATATAAATCCCATTTACCCAAAATCTCAGATTTATTCTTCAATTGGACATCAGCATTTGCAGAAAGCGTAAAGAAAATCGCAACGAGCGGTAACATCTTAACGTATTTTTTCATCTTTTTATCTCGACATATCAGCTTTCAAGCTTTAGATTTTAAAGTATAACACACCCGCTTTCGAGCTTTAAATTTCAGCTCGGAGCAATATCTCTTGGTCAATCTCTTCATAAAGTTATGTGATAATTAAGCCTTGACTTTAACTTCACCTAAAGTATCATACGATTTCCGTTTGCTATATCATTAGCAGTTTCTAAATTATATATTATAGGTAGGACACTCATGGGAGCGATCTTAGATATCACCGAAATGTTAAAATCACCAGCTGGCATGATCGGCGCAGTAGTTGTTATTGCTGCTGGCTACTTCCTTGTAAAATGGGTATTCGCTGAGCACCCAGACGACGAAAAGTAAGATTTAACAGTTCTGTCCCTACTTTGGCCGCTCGTATCGCATCAATCTGTGTTTTCGCGGCGGCCTCAGTTTCCTTCATAATTCCCCCCTAAAAATTGAGATTTATTTTATAATTTATACATTGATTGTTTCGAATTTTCGAATTTAGAAAATGTATAAATTACTCTTCTCCAAGATTTCAAGTCTCCATTCCAAGCCCGCACCTGCAACAGGCGTTGGTTTATTCCGAATTTTTTACGGATTAATCACCCTGCAGGAAATTATCTTCCTGTTATATTTCAATCACTTAATTTTTGATCCAATCCCCTACATGGATGTGGAATTTCCTATGATTCCCTTCTTCCTGTGCCTCTGGGGAGTTATTGCTATTTTTATTGTTGCCGGGTATCGCTATCAATTCGCGATCATTTGCAACTATATCTTCTGGATCATTTTCGTTAATTTTACCCCTATGCAGAGGGATTTTGACGGAGGCTTTGATGTATTCATGATAGGAGCAGGATTCTTCCTGCTTTTTATGCCCGGCAATCGCGCTTTTTCCATAGATAGCCTCAGATACAAGCTTAGCAGCCCCTTTACTCACTACAGCACCTATTCCAAACCAACCGTTTCAGCGCTTGCTTATTATTTGCCTGTCGCTATCTGTCTTGGATTTCTCTACTTTGATTCGGCTATCCATAAAATGTTTGCCGAACACTGGCGCAATGGCCTCGGGTCCTGGCTGCCGGCAACACAGCCTTATTATGTTTCAGCAATTGACATGTCTCCCTTGCTGAACAACGAGCTTCTGGAAAAAACCATTGGCTATACTATTCTGGTCTTTCAGTTTACTTTTATATTTTTCTTCTCCAATCCTTGCTTACGTATAGTTTACCTTCTCCTCGGGATTGGACTTCACCTAGGCATTGCCCTGTCTTTCAATATTTATCCTTTTGGCATGGGCATGCTTACGTTTTATACGCTGCTCATCCCTTTCAGCTGGTGGCGATCTATTGGCGAACTGATCACTTCGAAGCAACCGGCACTTACTGTATTTTATGATCAACAATGCCCTCTTTGTAATCGAACTGTCCTCACCCTCAACCATTTTGACATCTTCAAGCGCATCGATTTTAAATCAGCGCAAGAATACGCTTCCGCATATCCGGCTCTTGCATCAATAGATAGAAAGACCTTACTCACCGATTTATATGCGCTGGATAATGACAACCGCATCTACTCCGGCATCGATACTTACATTCAAATATTTGCCAAAATGGGTTATTTGCTGCCAGTCAGTCTGGTTATGCGCCTACCCGGCATTTATCGATGGGCAGCCAATAAATACCGTACCATTGCAGATTCTCGCGCGCGTATTACCTGTTCATCTGAATGCATTGTTACCACAAAACTGCCTGATAATAGTCTTTATCATCGCATCTTTGAACAATTCGCTGCTCGCTCACCTAAACTTTTTGCAGTGCGACTCTCAAAAGTCCTTATTGCCATATTATTTCTGCAGTTAAACAGCACCATACATTATGGCTTCATCTATAGATTCAAGTTGGACCCAAAGCAAAATGCATTCAGCACCGCTCTTGCCCAGGCTAGCAATTCACTCCTTATGATCTCTCAGAGTTTCCTAGGCATCACACCCCATGCCCTATATCTGCATGATCATTTTGCCGGCTATGACCATATCTTAGCCATTACGTATATCGACCAGAATAATGTTGAACGCTGGCTGCCATTTGTTAATGAGCAAGGTCGATTATTAGCGCCAAACTGGGGCAGAGTTCACTCCATGTGGGCTAACATTGCTGTTACACCCAATATTGATAACAAGCGTTTACATAAGTTTATTATGAAGATCACTGCTTTTTGGGGCCAAAAAATTGACTTAAAGCTCGATGAAACGGTGTTTCATATAAAACTCAAAAAAATTGATGCGCCTTCTTACTGGGTCCATGATCAATTGCACAAGAATTTTTCTTCACCATGGAGCACTATTGGCACTGTCAAATGGAATCATGGCGTAATCACCTTTGATCTACCGGATAATATCAATGAACTATAATGTTCCTAAAAAATTCGAGGGATTTTATATTGCATCATCCATGTAGTCGTGATATAAATTGCTTGTGCTTAAAAACTGGCGCAAAAAATATATAAAAATAATTTACACCCCTATGGAGGATATTATTATGAAGAAAGTATTATCACTTTTAGCTATGGCATTGATGATCGTTGGTTTAACTGGTTGCATCGACGATCCAGATGGCACTAAACAAAAAGTTTCTAGCTCTATCTCTCTTTAATCAATAGAGATCAAAGAACCAAAAAACCCAGCTTTATGCTGGGTTTTTTGTATAAACTCAAAGTTTTTTCAGAAACATTTCTTAATTAACTTCAGTTCGGTAAGCATCCGAAATAAAAGGCAACAAGTCGGCATCACGCAAATTGAGAGTCGATTTTTTATCTTGATAAGTATAGGCCACCGGACAAGCAATAATATTGGACAAATAGTTGCTTAAAGAACGATGCAGCGAATGCTCAAGATCGCTAATATTCTTGAGTTGAGCGATTCAGCGAGATAGCGCTTGCCCGGCAAACATTTATCAAACACATCCATGACTTGAGGCTTCATGTTTTCTTTAACGTGGTGGTAATCAGGGTGATGTTCTGATTCGCCAATAAGTCGGTTAATTTCCGAAACATACAGTCTCGGCCGCCAAATAGCTGGTCCGTCAATAATTTCACCAGATCGGGGACCGGCTTACGATCACTCACATTGCTCGATGTGATGCAAAATGACAATCTCGCCTTGGTCGTTAACAATCAAATGCAACTTGAAGCCATAAAACCAGTCAGCGGATGATTTGCCGCACCTCCTTGACGAAGGTTTTGGCCATGGAATGCAGATATTTTCGCACACGCCCAGAGCAGCATTGATTCGATAAAAACGATGCCTGCCGAAACGCCACGACGACCAGCCATAAAGGCGATAATCGGCACCAACAGTTCGGCGTCAGTTAGATAAAACGATTATAGCTCAACAAGCCAGAAAACTAAGACCGCCAATAGTGCTGCACATGCTTCAGATAAAACCATTTGAAGATTCGAAAACCAGCCTGATGGTAAGCCATTAAAATCGTGATCATCTCGCCACAACTCATCCGATAGGTATGATTTTGCCTCTTCTCACCTTAGTCTAATTGATTTTTTTGCCATTCAGCCTATAAAGGCTCGGCAAAAATCGTCCACATCGCAAAATAAGAGTGTTCATCAGCAACTGGTTTTAGTTTGGGAAAGTTAGCGTCGAAAACTTATTTTTTCTTTATCAGGACTTACGCGTTTTGCCTGTTCAACTGCTGAGACAAGCGGTTTTAAAACCTGTGGGGACGACTTCGCCTAGAGCGCCTACTGTTGGTAGTCGCCCATTCAGAAAAAGGCGACTGAAGTCGCCTCCACAGGCTTGCGTAAGTCCTATTTATATAACAAAAAACCCGCTTCTCTTCCTTACCCCGAACTCAGGTTAATTTCATTCTCGCATTGTTACCGCCAGCAATGATCGCCTTTATAACAGCAGCCCAGTTTATGGCGAATAAACTCATCATTAATGATCTCAAACGGTTAAAGCAAGTATACTTTCAACTAACTCTGCACTCACTAAACATCATTAAATAACTTGTAGCGCCGTTATGGCATCACCACAAGAAGAGACCAAAAGCATACAACCATTGCCACTGATCGGCTTATTGAAAATCGCTGGCGATTTTCCTAATTGCTGCACCTTTGACACGAAGATGATCATTGACTTCCCGTCGCGCTCACTTCTAACCCGTCTTCGATTCACACCTCAACCTTCTAAAAGTGATCAATTTTTACACGATTCTTTTCTGAAAAATTGCTCAATTCCAGTATTTTTAACAGCGTCGTTAATTTCAAGTAGCAAAAATGTTCTGTCTATTTTCGTCTTGTCCAACTTTTATTATCCAGAACAACAATTGCCTTGCTCCGCCTGCGCTTCACAACCTATGCAATATTAGTGAAAAAATTCAGTCCATACCACAATCTTTCTGCACAATCATTGTGCACCATGATGATTTCTGCTCGTAATAACTGTAGCCTTATTTATTTCCGGAAATCTAATGTTTTTAAAGTATTAGCCAACTTATTCTCTGAAATTTTCATTTTACAAACAGTCTCAGCATAAATTACTTCAACCGCATTCAAACGGCCATCCTTATCCCAATTTAAAGTCACTATCGCTTTGAATATACTTAATACGCATGTTAAATCATTCGAAATATGATCCATTTCTGTTGATTTACGTTTATTCATCCCTACACGATTTCAATCCATTTATTAAATTTACTACTCAACCTTTACTTGTTATACCTTTTATTTTCCACAAATAAAAAACCCCCGTTACCATTCGGTAACGGGGGTCTTAACCCTTAACTGACAACCAATGTTATCAGCTAATTATTCATTAGATGAATGTTGGGATTAATGGAGCGTCTACAGTAACCAATTGACGGTTGCCAGCTTCATCATAGAAGAACAGCAAACCAGCAAAACGGCTGTCTGGATCGTAGATCAAGTCAGCTAAACGATAAACTTCCCATGCAGCGTCAGAAGCAGTAACTTCAACAGTTCTTGATTCGCCTGGAGCAAGTGGGCTGTTATCGCTAACAGTCAGACCTTCTTCAGCTAACAAGTCATCTGGATAGTTAGTTGTGTCTTCAGAAACTGCTGGATCCAAGAAACGTACGCCAGCTGTTTCGAATTCGCCTAAACGAATAGCTGAATCACCGTTGTTTGTAACAGTCAGTGTCATTTGCATAGCACGACCTGGTACACGGTAAGAAGCATCTTCAACTTTAACGCTTACAGTAGGTGCAGGCATTTCAATTGGTTTCATGCCACGCATCAAACCAGCTTGCAGAGGAGTAGTTACAGGATACTGTTCGTTAGTGCTGCCCATTGAGAAAGCAACGATAGCGATAGTACCAGCACCGAAAGCCATAGCAACTTTCTTGTCAGTAGCAGTGATCAAAGAATCACCTTTACCTGATTCCATAGCGATATAACGTGGAACGAACAATGGTTTACGTACCCAGTATACCAACCAAGCTAAGCCCAGAGCATACCAGAAAGCGTGCCAGAAGTAGACGTTGCCCAGGTTGAACGTTTCCAGGTCGATAGTTTCGCCTGTCAAAGTTGTGATTGGGTTAGTGAATGATCCCATTGTACCAGTAATAGTTACCCATTTACCTGGACCGATGATTGGACCACCGCCTTCAACGTTCATCATAGTATGAACGTGCCAGTCGCCTGGACGACGTGCTTTTAACAATACTTTAAACTCATAAGTTTCACCCAGTTCCAGAGTAACTGAACGAGGAACTAATTGACCACCGATCCATGATCCTGCACGAATAAATACAGCACCTGGAATACCAATGTTCAAGAATGATACTTCTGGTTTATCAACAGTTTCAGGCCATCCAGCGAAAACGTGGAATTTACCAGAAATTGTCATTGTATCGTTTACTGCTACTTCTTCTTTTGACCAGTTCAAGTCAAACCAGTGAATAGTACGCATACGCATGAACGCAGCCTGTGACTTTTCACCATGAGCAGATGCAGTTGGTGTGTAGAACATCGCTGCTGTGACAGTCATCAGCAGTGCGACAAAGGATAGTTTTGCAACTTTGTCTTTAATTAATTTCATATATCCTCCTCTGTAATAGAGAGTCTATTATTTTCCGAGCATCCTAGGGCAACTGAAATAATACGGTTGCCTCTAGTCCTTTTAATGTGTAGTTTTCTGTTAAACGATTCTTATGCAGACTGAACGAAGTCAGGTTTTGCGAACCATTTACCGAAGAAATGCCACAGGAAGTAAATTAAGATACTCACAAAAGCAGAGAAGAATGCTGATACTGGAGCAACGTCTTTACCGAAAGTTCTTAGTGTACCTTTTTCAACCATTCTGATGTACTCAGGAGTACCAGTTCTTACGTAGTGGTAACCTTGTAAGTCAGCCAGAGTAAACATCATGCCATTGTATTCAACAGGAATGTGCAATGGAGCAATGATTGGCCAGTTGCCAGGATAGAACAACAGACCCCATGCCATACCACCAACAACCGCTGTCAATGTCATGCTGTTAGACAACATCAGGATAACATCCAGAACGATAGCGCCTGGCATCAGGTTTGAAGGGAAGCAGAAGTTAACTGGGAAGTATGTCCAGCCCCAGAAGTTCATGTATCTGTTGATCCACTCACCTAACAGCAGACCCAGTACGCAGATAACTGCGCCGAAAGGCAGTTTGTAACGGAACCACAAGCATGCTTGAACAGCAGCAGGGAAAGTAATTGAAACGATTGGTGCAACAGTTACCCACAGACGTCTGTCTTTCCAGTCAGTCCAGAAATCCCAGTCACCACCGGTCAACATGTAGTGAATGTGATAACCGCCCAGAATTACGAAAAACGCTGCGAAGACGATCATGTAATCTAACGTACGAGAAGCTTTTACCGCTTCAGCACGCGAACGAACAGCTGATTGAGATGCGCTCATTAGCTTACCTCCTAAAGGATTTAAATTATTTTTATTTAATACTATCTTTCACTATGCTGTTTTGCCTTTGAAAAGAAGGCAAAACAGCTAGGAGATAGTTATTACAACCGAAGACTCTATTAAGCCAAGTCTTTTTTCAGCAGTTTAGAGATAGATGCAACTTCGATGTTGATAACACCCAAGATACCTAAAGCTGCCCATCCGAAGAATACGAAGCCATAGTGCAGAGGTGCAACGAAGAGCTCTTCCATAAACCAGAAAGTATGACCCCACTCATTCAGACCAACGTTTGGCAGAATCATGAAAGGACCAAGTACTGATACCATGTACTGTAATGCCAGACCTTGTTGGTATGCAGGCAGTCTTGTTTTTGCATACAGGAATGAAGCAAAACCAGTAATGATATAGATAGGATAGCTCAAATAGAATTCGATGATGTGACTTGGAGTGAAGTCAGTATCACGAACGATTGTTTGGTGCCATGTACCATCTTGCTCAGTGAAGTAGCTAGCGCCATAGTAAATAGCAGTAGCATAGCAAATCAACCATGTCCAGTGAGTAAAGTGTCTTCTTAACTCTTCTCTTGGAGTGATTGACATCACTTTGCGGTCACGAGTTTTCCAGATGTAACCCCACAGAATTGATGCGGTGACTACTTCAAGAATCATCTCGGCGTACAGAAAGTTCATCCAATAAGTTTCGAATTCAGGTGCGAATGAATCCAGACCAGCTGACCAGCCATAAATACCTTCGTACCAACGAACCCAAGCGTAGAAGACCACATAGATCATTACGCCACCAATCAGATTTCTTTTATTTAACAGCGGTGCTTCCGCAGCATCAGCTTTCACTGATTCAGTTGTAGCTGCCATTTCTACCTCCTAAAAATTATCAAATCCCCGGTTTATTAGCCGGGAGTCTATTGTTACAACTCCATTTTCTCTCCCTACTTCTAATTCTAGAATCAGGGTGTCACTAAGTCTATTTAGTGAGCGCTCAGTCTACCAGTTCGATTAACCTTGTCAAGTCAAAAACAATTCTGAATTCTGTTTACCTCATCCTCACTTCATTCACGATAAATTTCCTTGCTGTTAAAACTTTGATTTCTGTTAAAATTCTTGTCTATCGTTTCTATTTTTCTGATGTAATTTCTAAATCTTATGAAAAAAAATCTTATCTTATTTCTGAGAAAACACCCTATGTTAGTCCTCGCCGTCGGTCTGGTTGGACTGATATTACTTCAGCGGGAATTCATCATGCCCCTGATCTACAAAGTTATCCAGTCAGATTTATTTCTTGTTGAAACCAAAGATCAAGGCAGCGCCTCCCCTGTTTCCAATTCTCTTACAGATCTCGCGTTCACGCACTGCAACAGTTACATTAAATCAGAGCTCGGTTCAGATGTAACAATTAACTTTCCTGAGAAACCTATTAATGCCTGGAGCCTTGGCGATTATCAGTATGTGATTAACGCTGAAATCGATGTAACCAGCGACTCATCTACTACCACCAGAAAATATGTATGCCGAATTAATTACAATAATAAAGACAATGAGGAAGGCGCCCTTGATTCTGCTAACTGGTCTGTCTACGGATTGTCTGGTTTAGATGATATCTAGAACTTATCCACCCATTTGTTATTAATTGTCTGGATTTACACAATTTTTGCCTTTCCCTCACCGTGAAGCCTACAAGGAAGTAGGCTTGAGGTATAGTCATTTCTGGTGTATGACCTAGAGAGGAAAGCGGTGTAACCTGTTGGTAAAAAGATCTCCCCAGATCAACCACCAACATGAGGAAAACACCGCCATGACAGATAGTAATGTCATTACCCTGAATAAGCCAGAACAGAATGATCCGTTGCAGGAAGTGCTGCGCGAGGGCGCCCGCAAATTGCTGGCTGCCGCCATTGAAGCCGAAGTCGCGGCCTTTATCGCGCAGCATAGCGCGTTGAAAACCGACGCTGATAAAGCGGCCGTGGTACGGAACGGTTATCTGCCTGAGCGTTCGATTCAAACCGGGCTCGGCGACATTGCGGTCAAAGTGCCGAAAGTGCGGGATCGCTCCGGCTCGGGCATCAAGTTCAA
>NZ_JAZHOC010000085.1:0-98243 GCF_036553575.1 Methylobacter sp. Wu1
TTCGACCCGTGGGTCTTCCAGCGTTGAAAAAACTTCCTGTAAACTCAAGGCCACTGTTTGCTCTCCAAAATGCTCAGTATCTCTGATTTTTATGACAATTTATATGCGCTTGCCCTGTATATCCGGCCTGCAATTGGATTTTTCGGACGCCGCAGCCCGTTCCAGTTGCCGTGTTGATGGATTGCTGACAAATTGTTCAAAAACCCACCAGACCTTGCCCATCGCAGCCCTAAATTCATAATAAAAAATCAGTATTAACGATAAAAAACAGCATGGCATCTTAATTGCTAAATAGAGAATTGCCGGGTTGCCGATCTCCATCCGATATGTGTGCCCGGACCATTTCCAACAGTAGCGAGGTATTGATATGTTCGAAGTCATTCTGCTTGTTATCGTCATGTTTGTAATGGCGACATGCGCTTTTTTTCCATTAGGTTACAGCATGGCGTATTTTTCGAAATCCTCCCAACAATCCACAGCCGCCAATCAAGTGGAATCGACGGCCGATTATGAGTTGAGAATCCTCGAGGAATCAAATCGTCTTCTGACTCATCTGATAAGTGAAATCGAGGCTTCCTTCGGGCCGCGCCCTAGCGATTCTGTCTTGCGGCGCCATTACGATACCCTGGTTGCTGCCGAACTGGAGAATCGTCTGGCAGCAACAATGGCCGAGTAAATTAAAAGCATCTTTGTCGGGTTATACCACACTTTTATGCACTAACCCGACCTGCGGCTTCGTGAGCTTTACGCCATCCCAATTTATTCCTCTACCGCTGATTCAAATTGCATGGAACCCAGGCTTATATATGCTCTCTTCTTCCGATGTGTGTCCCATTCCCTACAATTGTCCGGTTTCTTTGTCGCATTTGTCGCATAACCGACATTGACTAATTTTTTTCAAAGCATCTTGACATTATTTACCTTAATATTTATAAGGTTTTTTAGGCTGACATCAATCCGGTACGGATGTTGCAAAGGCCATGCGGAGCAGTGTCGCCGATCACTGCGTTGATAAAAAAAGGCGCTGAAGAACGCTCGGGAGCATCTGGGCCTTGCGTTCATCAAGTAGCCGGATAATAACGCCAGGAGTTCCTGAATGAATGAAACCTTTTACGATGTCATGCGCAGGCAGGGCATCACGCGCCGCAGTTTTCTCAAGTTCTGCAGCTTAACCGCTGCCTCATTAGGTCTTTCTCCCGCTTTCGCCCCCAAAATCGCGCATGCGATGGAGACCAAACCGCGCATTCCGGTGCTATGGCTGCATGGTCTGGAGTGTACCTGTTGTTCGGAATCCTTCATCCGTTCCGGGCATCCTTTGGCCAAGGATGTCATTTTGTCGATGCTGTCGCTGGATTACGACGATACCATTATGGCGGCGGCCGGGCATAACGCCGAAGCCATCATCGACGAGATCGTCGAAAAATACAAAGGCAACTACATCCTGGCCGTGGAAGGCAATCCGCCGCTGGCCGAGGACGGCATGTACTGCATCATCGGCGGCAAGCCCTTCGTCGAACAGCTCAAATACGCGGCGGAAAGCTGCAAAGCCATCATCTCCTGGGGCTCCTGCGCATCATGGGGCTGCGTCCAGGCCGCCAAGCCCAATCCGACCCGGGCGACGCCGGTGCATAAGGTACCGGGTCTGGCCGACAAACCTATCATCAAAGTCCCCGGCTGCCCGCCGATTGCCGAAGTCATGACTGCCGTGGTCGCCTATCTGCTGACCTTCGACAGACTGCCGACACTGGACAAGCAAGGCCGTCCGCAGATGTTCTACAGTCAGCGCATTCACGACAAATGCTACAGAAGGCCGCATTTCGACGCCGGCCAGTTCGTCGAGCACTGGGACGACGAAGCCGCCCGCCAGGGCCACTGCCTGTACAAAATGGGCTGCAAGGGGCCGACCACCTATAACGCCTGCTCGACGGTACGCTGGAACGAAGGCGTATCGTTTCCGATTCAGGCCGGCCACGGCTGCATCGGCTGTTCTGAAGACGGTTTCTGGGATAAAGGCAGCTTCTACGAGCGCCTCACCGATATTAATCAATTCGGCATCGAAGCCAACGCCGACGCCGTCGGCGGCACCGCGGCGGCCGTGGTCGGCGCCGGCATTGCCGCCCATGCCGGCCTTACGGCACTGAAACGGGCTAAACAATCAGGAGCAGAAAAACAATGACAGTCAGCAACACTCCCAACGGCTTCCATCTGAACGATGCCGGCCGCCGCGTCGTGGTCGATCCGGTCACGCGCATCGAAGGCCACATGCGCTGCGAAGTCAATATCGACGACGACAACATCATCCGCAACGCCGTCTCCAGCGGCACCATGTGGCGCGGCCTGGAAGTGATCCTGAAAGGCCGCGACCCGCGCGATGCATGGGCTTTCGTGCAGCGCATCTGCGGCGTCTGCACCGGCACCCATGCCTTGACCTCGGTGCGCGCGGTCGAAGATGCCCTGAAGATCAAAATTCCGGAAAACGCCAACTCGATCCGCAACCTGATGCAATTAAGCCTGCAGACGCAGGATCACCTAGTCCATTTTTATCATCTGCATGCGCTGGACTGGGTCAATCCGGTCAATGCGCTGAAAGCCGATCCGGCCGCAACCTCGGCGCTGCAGCAATCGATTTCGCCGCACAATCCCAAATCCTCGCCGGGCTATTTCCGCGACACGCAAAACCGCCTGAAGAAGTTCGTCGAATCCGGCCAGTTGGGTCCGTTCAAAAACGGCTATTGGACCAATCCCGCCTATCTGCTGCCGCCGGAAGCCGATCTGATGGCGGTGACGCATTATCTGGAAGCCCTGGACTTTCAAAAAGACATCATGAAAATCCGCACTATCTTCGGCGGCAAGGACCCGCATCCGAACTGGCTGGTCGGCGGCGTGCCGTGCGCGATCAACATCGACGGCGTCGGCGCCAGCGGAGCGATCAACATGGAGCGGCTGAATCTGGTGTCATCGATCATCGATCGCACCATCGCTTTTATCGATCAGGTCTATATCCCCGATTTGCTGTCCATCGCCCAGTTTTACAAAAGCTGGCTGTACGGCGGCGGCATTTCCGGGCAAAGCCTGCTGTCCTACGGCGACATCCCCGACAACGCCAACGACTACTCGGCGGCCAACCTGCTGATGCCGCGCGGCGCGATCATCAACGGCGATCTGTCGAAAGTCCATGAAGTGGATCTGACCGATCCCGAGCAGATCAAGGAATTCGTGCCGCACTCCTGGTACAAATATCCGGACGAATCGCTGGGCCTGCATCCGTGGGACGGCGTTACCGAACCCAACTACCGCATAGGACCGAAAACCAAAGGCAACCGCACCCACATCGAGGAACTGGACGAGTCCGCCAAATACTCCTGGATCAAGGCCCCGCGCTGGCGCGGCCATGCGATGGAAGTCGGTCCCCTGGCGCGCTATGTGATCGGCTATGCGCAAGGCAACAAGGAAATCACCGAGCAGATCGATTTCGTCCTGAAAACCCTGGACGTGCCGGTCACGGCCCTGTTCTCGACCCTGGGCAGAACCGCGGCCCGCGGCCTGGAAGCGCAATGGGCGGCCGGCAAGATGCGCTATTTCATGGACAAAATGATCGCCAACATCAAGGCCGGCGACCTGGCCACCGCCAACGTCGAGCGCTGGGACCCGGAAACCTGGCCAAGCAGCGTCAAAGGCGTCGGGTTTACCGAAGCGCCGCGCGGCGCGCTGGGGCATTGGCTGCATATCGAAAATACCAAAATCGCCAACTACCAATGCGTGGTGCCGACCACCTGGAACGGTTCGCCGCGCGACGAACAAGGCAATATCGGCGCGTTCGAAGCGGCCTTGCTGAATACCAAAGTGGAACGTCCCGAAGAACCCGTGGAAATCCTGCGCACCCTGCACAGCTTCGATCCCTGCCTGGCCTGTTCCACGCATATCATCAGCCCGGACGGTGCCGAATTAACCCAAGTCAAAGTACGCTGAGGAAAATGTATGAACAGTTTGAACAGAATTAAATTGCAATGCTTATCGTTAGCCGGTCTGGCCGCATTTTCCCATGCTGCATCAGCGCATACCGGCCTGTTGCCTACAGACGGTTTCAGCGACGGTTTCCAGCATCCGTTTTTGGGCCTGGACCATTTTCTGGTGATGTTGGGTTTGGGATTATGGGCGAGCAGCCAAAGCCGTTTGCTTAGCAAGCAAGCAATAGGATTGTTTTTATTATTCATGGCGATAGGGGCGCTACTGGGTTTAAGCGGGATTGGTTTCGCTTATGTCGAAACGGCTATTTTGGTCTCGCTATTGCCGGTCGGCATAGCGCTGAGTTTTCCAATAGTTCCCACGCTCCGGCGTGAAAATTCAGTCTGCAACGCTCCCGCGTTGCGGGTGCGGGACGCTGGAGCGTCTGTCACAGCGTTCCCACGCCGGAGCGTGGGAACGATAAAACATGGCTCACAGAAACCAGGAAGATTCAGTCAGGCAATCATCTTAACGTCGATTGCAATCTTTGCCGCCATGCACGGACTGGCGCACGGCAGCGAAATGCCGGCTGCCGCATCGGCCTATTCCTATATCGCCGGGATTGTCTCAGGCACGGCGGTTTTACATTTTTCCGGATCAGCTTTGGGCTTGCTCTTCAGGCGCATCAATGCGGCCGGCTTGATCCGCGTCTATGGCACCCTGACCGGCCTGACCGGCGTCTGGCTGCTGTTCGCAGCCTAAGGAACGACCATGACTGAGCCGACTTCAACATCTCAACCCGTTTATGTCTACGAAAAACCGGTACGGCTATGGCACGGCCTGAACGCCCTGCTCATTGTCGCCTTGATCATCACCGGCTACCTGATCGCTGATCCACTCGCGTCAGTGGGCGGCGAAGCGTCCGATCACTTTCTGATGGGCTACCTCAGGTTCGTGCATTTCGCCGCCGGTTACCTGTTGGCAATCGGCCTGCTGTTCCGGCTGTACTGGGCCTATGCCGGCAATGAGCATGCACGGGAAATCTTCCTGCCGCCGCTCTTGTCTCGCGATTTCTGGCAAGGCGTCGGCCATGAAATCTTGTGGTACGCCTTCCTGGTCAAGACGCCGCACAAGTATGTCGGCCATAATCCCCTGGCTGTGCTGTCCATGCATTTCATCTTTGTTTGGGGCACGCTGTTCATGATCGTGACCGGCTTTGCACTATACGGCGAAAGCACTGGACAAGACAGCTGGCAATACGTGCTGTTCAGCAGTTGGGTGCTGCCGGTTTTCGGCGACAGCCAAAGCCTGCACAGCTGGCATCATCTGGTCATGTGGCTGATCATATGCTTCGTGCTGATCCATATTTACGTCGCCGTGCGCGAGGATAAACTGTCCCGGCAGAGCATTTTGTCGACAATGGTCACCGGTTGGCGCACTTTCAAGGATGATAAACCGCTGGACGGCAGCCATTGACCATGAACATTCTGCTATTAGGCATAGGCAATGTGCTGTGGGCCGACGAAGGCTTCGGCGTTCGCGTGATCGAGCACCTGCAAAAACGCTACCGCTTTCCCGACCAGGTCAAAGTCATGGACGGCGGTACGCAAGGCGTTTATCTGGTCGAACATGTGCAAGCCGCCGATGTCCTGGTCGTATTCGACGCGATCGATTACGGTTTGCCGCCCGGCACGCTGAAACGGATCGAAAATGATGACGTGCCGCATTTTCTCGGCGCCAAGAAAATGAGTCTGCATCAAACCGGCTTTCAGGAAGTGCTGGCGATGGCGCAAATGCTGGGCAGTTATCCCCGGCACTTGCTGCTGGTCGGCGTACAGCCTGAGGAACTCGACGACTACGGCGGCAGCTTGCGGCCATCGGTCAAGGCGCAAATCCAGCCGGCGATCGACATGGCGCTTGGCTTTCTGAAGGCTTTTGGCATTACGGCTGAAACCGCCGGCACGGAAAACGATCTGGCCGACCCGGTGCTGAACATGCAGCGCTACGAACAGGAACGCCCTACGGCTGACCAGGCCTGCCGCATCGGCGACGAGCGCATCCTGCTGTCCGACGCGTTTGAAGTGCGCTCGCCGCAGCCTACGGACGAAAACACTTTGCAGGTCGATATCGATTACCGGGGCAAATACTGATGTGCATCGGCATCCCCATGCAAATTATCGAGCCTCGCGGCGAATCGGCGCTTTGTATCTACCGCGGCCAGGAAAGCTTGATCGACATGATGCTGGTCGGCCCGCAGCCGGTAGGCACCTGGCTGCTGGTTTTTCTCGACACTGCCCGGGAAGTGCTCAGCGAACAAAAAGCCCAACAGATCGCCGATGCGCTGGAAGCCCTGCATCTGGCGATGCAGGGCGACAACCAAATAAATCATTTATTTGCCGACCTGGTCGACAGAGAACCCCAATTGCCGGAGTTTTTAAAACCATGACATCGCCACTGATTGCCCAATTGCAAACCCGACACGGCTATCCTCTTCTGGATGCGGACAGTTACGATCATTTCGTTTATGGTCACGAAACTGTCGTGCTGTTTTTCTGCAACGACCCGCTGCATTTTCCGGAAAGCAATGATGTCGCGGTAATTTTGCCGGAATTGATCAAAGCCTTCAGCGGCCGACTGCAGGCTGCAGTCATCGCCAGCCCCATAGAGCGGGAACTGCAGGCGCGCTTTCGGTTTACCGGTTGGCCATCGCTGGTGTTTTTGCGCAATGGCGAGTATTTAGGCGCTATCAGCGGCATCAAGGACTGGCAGGAATACAGGCAGGAAACCGCGCGGATTCTGGCCGCCACACCCGGCGAGCCGCCGGTTTTCGATCTGGACAAAGTCTGCAGCAAGATAACTTTGTAGGGTACTCATCGCGTACCTTCCAAGCTAATAAAATTTGAAAAGGTACGCAGTGCGTACCCTACGTTTAGAAGCAACCGAATATCGGCAAACATTAAAATGACTTCACTATCTCTCCCAATTTTCGGCCCACGCAGCCAGCCTGCGGAAGAAGACGGCATCGAGCTGGACTACCTGCAAATGCCGCAGGAAATGGCGACCTACAGCATGCCCAGTCTCTCAATGGATTTAAACCCGGCGGATCTGGCGCAGGCAAAAAACATATTGCAGCAACTGGAACAGGATCTGGCTGCGTTCCCTTCGGTGTCCGAGCCTATTGACCTGACAACGCTGGATCAGCCCAACCGGCAATTCATCAACGAACTGCTAGGCGAAGGCGAAGTCAGCCTGATTTGCACCGGCGAACGAAACAGCCGCATTCAGGAGTCGGCGCTGGCAGGCGTCTGGCGCTTGCAGCAACTGGATACCCGGCAGCAGATCATCGCCGATACGGTGGAAGTCGGCATTATTCCGCGCCCAATAATTCAATCGGCTTTCAATGGCGCGGCCAGCCGAATCGACACCGGCTGGACAGCGTTGCCGCCGGGCGTGATGAACGCGCCGCCGCTGCTGGCCGAACTCAACGCCAAAATCGCCGAATACCGGCCGGGCGACGAGGCGCATATCATCAATTTGAGCCTGCTGCCGCAAACCGAGCAGGATTTGGCGTTTCTGGAACAGCGCCTGGGCCGGGGCTCAGTGACGATACTGTCCCGAGGCTACGGCAATTGCCGGATTACCGCAACCGGCACCCGCTTCGTCTGGTGGGTGCAATATTTCAATTCACAGGACACCCTGATCCTCAATACCCTGGAAGTCAGCGACGTGCCCAGCGTCGCCTGCGCCTCGCCGGAAGACATAGAAGACAGCCGTGAGCGGCTGCAGGAAATACTGAAGGTGTATTTATGAGCACCGCCTTTTTCGCCGGCCCCTTTGGCGGCGATGCCTCGGGATTGCCGACAGAAACGCGGTTGGAATGCAAAATCTGCTGGCATGTCTACGATCCGGCAGACGGCGATGAGGTCTGGCAAATACAGCCCGGCACGGCTTTTTCACAGTTGCCCGTACACTGGAGCTGCCCGCAGTGCGGCGCTCCGAAGCAGGATTTTCTGGTGCTGGACGACTGAGCATGCAGTGGCAGGATAGCGAACAAATCAGCCGCACGCTGGAAACGGTATTCAACGGTATTCTGGCAACGCGCCTGCGCGAGGTGCCTATTGTTAACCCCGCGCTCTCTGTGCAGGCCGTCGGCTTTACTCGCTTTAACGAAGACTGGCTGGGCGTGTTGATCACGCCCTGGTTCATGAATCTGCTGTTGTTGCCGGGACCGGACAGCGACTGGCGCAAGCAGCTTCCCGGCAGCAAACTCGTGCGGCGCTATCCCTACGGCGCCTTCGAATTCACTTTGGCCAGCGAAGCGCAGCTGGGCCCATACGCACAGTGTTCCTTGTTCTCGCCAATGTTTCAATTCGAGGATCAGGGTATGGCGCTCACGGCGGCACAAGCCGCCTTGCAGGGCTTGCTGACTACTCCTAGTCCGCGCACTGTCAGCCGCCGGGATCTGCTGCGCGGCGCTCTCGGAGGCCATAAATGACGCCGGACGGAACTGTCCACATCGAATTGTATCACCGCGCCGGCCAGGCTAGCGGAGCGCGAATCGCATCCACCCGGCCTGACATAGCGCCCCTGGTATTGCTCGGCAAAACGCCGGAACAGATCCTCGACATCGTACCGCTGCTGTTTACGCTGTGCGGCAATGCCCAAGCCTGTGTCGCCCTGCTGACCTGCCGCGCCGCGCTGGGCATGACAGCCGAGCCTGAGTCCGATGCGGCCCGCGACCTGCTGGTGCAACTGGAGACTCTGCGCGAACACGCCTGGCGGATTCTGCTGGATTGGCCGGGCCTAATCGGACTGCCCCCGGATAAAAAAGCCCTGGCGGCATTGCTTAAATTCGATGCGCTTTTCAAGCGGCATTTGTTCCGGCACGGCGAGGCATACAAGCTCGACAGTTGCCTCGACATCGATGCCGTGCAATTGACGCAACTGACAGCCGAATTGGAAGCGCTCATTGATGCCGCGATTTTTAACGGCCGGCTTGCCGATTTTCGGACGCTGGCTTGCGAAACGCAGCTCTGCGACTGGCTGAGCCAAAACGAGGCGCTGCCGGCCTGCCTGCTGAACGATTTGTATAACCGGAACTGGACGGCAATCGGACAAAACGAGGTCGACTGTCTGCCCGAGCTCGAGGCGGATGCCTTGAACCGGCAGATGCAGCAGGAAGATTTGGCGGCGTTCTGCCGGGCGCCGCACTGGCAAGGCCGCTGCTTTGAAACGACGCCATTGACGCGGCAACGTTCGCATCCGCTCATCGCCGGCTTGCAACACCATTACGGCAACGGCCTGATGGTGCGCTTCGTGGCCCGTTTGCTGGAAGTGGCGGCGATACCGCTGCGGTTAAGCCGTGGGATAGAGCAAAAGCCTGCCCCTGCAATCGTCTCGAGCACCGGCGGCATTGGTCTGGCCCAGCTTCAGGCGGCGCGCGGCCTATTGATTCATCGTCTGGAACTGCGGCATGGGCGGGTGTATGATTACCGAATCGCCGCGCCTACCGAATGGAATTTCCATCCCGAAGGCGTCGTCGCCCAAGGCTTGAAACACTTGAAGGCCGAAGGCCCGAACGACCTGCGGCGGCAGGCGGAACTTCTGATCAACTCAGTAGACCCCTGCGTACTTTACAATTTAAAGCTGACGGACAGCGATAATAAGGCAGAAGCCCATGCATAACAAATCTGTTTGGAACAAGTTTGCACCAGCCCAAAGTGAAATAGCAAGGATTGCCATGCATGACAAATCCGCCGGGAGCGGATTTGCATTTACCCGAAGGGTGCATGGCAGGGATTGCCATGCATGAATTGTCGCTTTGCGAAAGCGTTTTACAAATACTGGAGCAACAGGCGGAAGCCCAGCAATACCGGAAAGTCAAGACGGTCTGGCTGGAAATTGGAGCGCTTGCCGGCGTCGAGATCGAGGCGTTGCGTTTCAGTTTCGATATTGTCGTACAAGGTTCGCTGGCCGACCAGGCCTGCCTTGAAATTATCGAAGTGCCGGGCCAGGCCTGGTGTTTGCCGTGCGGGCGCAATGTGGCCGTGCAGCAGTTATACGATCAATGCCCGCACTGCGGCAGTCATCAATTGCAGGTCAATGGCGGCGATCAAATGCGAATCAAAGAACTGGAGGTAGAATAATGTGCGGCGTATGCGGCTGCGGCGAGGGCCATTCCCACTCGCACGATCATGGCCATTCCCATGATCACCATCATCACGACCATGACCACGAACACGGTGCGACACATGCCCATGCGCCGGGTTTGAGCCGGCTGCGCATGGTGCAGATCGAACAGGATATTCTGGCCAAGAATAACCGTTATGCCGCCGAAAACCGCCGCTACTTCAATGAACGCGGCATGCTGGCGTTGAATCTGGTCTCCAGCCCCGGCTCCGGCAAGACCACGCTGTTGACCGAAACCATTGCCCGGCTGCAGGGCGACGCCGACATCGCCGTGATCGAAGGGGACCAACAAACCGCCCGCGACGCCGAGCGCATCCGCGCCACCGGCGTGCAGGCGGTGCAAATCAATACCGGCAAAGGCTGCCATCTCGATGCGCACCGCGTCGGGCATGCGCTAGCAAGCCTGCAGCCGAGCGACCATAGCCTGCTGTTCATCGAAAACGTCGGCAATCTGGTCTGCCCTTCGTCGTTCGATCTGGGCGAAGCGCACAAAGTGGTGATCCTGTCGGTCACCGAGGGCGAGGACAAGCCGATCAAATACCCCGACATGTTCCATGCCGCCGACCTGATGATTTTGAACAAGACCGACCTGCTGCCGTACCTGGATTTCGACAGCGAGCAATGCATACAGTATGCGAAACAGGTCAATCCTCGCATCAAGGTCCTGTCATTGTCGGCCAAGACCGGCGAAGGCATGGACAACTGGCTGCGCTGGCTCAAGGCCGAATTGGAATTGCAGCGCATTGGATATGCTTAATGCTCGCTACCGTAGGGTACGCATCGCGTACCTTTTGGCTTTGCCTTGGCATCGCGGAAACTTTTAATGGGCAATTTGAAAATGGTACGCAATGCGTACCCTACATTTTAGGAAACCGAAATTCATGTGTCTGGCTTTACCCGCCCAAATCATCGCCCTCGACCCCGTCACTAACATAGCGACCGCATCGGTCGACAATGTCAGGGTGGAAGTGTCGCTGGCCCTCGTCGATGATGTTGCTGTCGGCGACTACGTACTGGTGCACGTCGGTTACGCGTTGAATAAAATCGACGAGGACGAAGCCCTGAAAACCCTGGCCTTGTTCGCCGAAGCCGGATTGACGCTCAACCCATGAAATACATCAGCGAGTTCCGACAGCAAGACCTGGCCCGGCAACTGGCCCGGGCCATCGCGCAAACTGTCGATCCCGACCGGCACTACCGATTGATGGAATTCTGCGGCGGCCATACCCATGCCATTTTCCGTTACGGCGTGCAGGACCTGATGCCGGCCAATGTCGAATTCATCCACGGCCCCGGTTGCCCGGTCTGCGTATTGCCGACCGGCCGCATCGACAATGCGATCCAGCTGGCCGAACGGCATGACGTGATACTCTGCACCTATGCCGACCTGATGCGGGTGCCGGCCACTGGGCGCAATAGCCTGTTGAAAGCCAAGGCCGGCGGCTGCGACATCCGCATGGTTTATTCCACGCAGGACGTCCTGAAAATCGCCCGCGAAAATCCGGGTCGGCCCGTGGTGTTTTTCGCCATCGGTTTTGAAACCACGACGCCGCCGACTGCCGTCGCGATACAGCAGGCGCAGGCTGAACGCTTGACCAATTTCTCGGTGTTCTGCAACCACGTGCTGACGCCCGCTGCCATGCGGGCAATCCTGGACGCGCCGCAGCCGGTCGCGATTGATGCCTTTCTCGGGCCTTCCCACGTCAGCACGGTCATCGGCAGCCAGGCCTATGAGCCGTTTGCCGAACGCTATGCCAAACCCGTCGTCATTGCCGGTTTCGAACCTCTGGACGTCATGCAGTCGGCGCTGATGCTGATACGCCAGCTCAACGAAGGCCGGCATGAGGTCGAAAACGAGTACAGCCGCGCCGTCACCCGGCAAGGCAACCTGAAAGCGCAAGCGCTGATGCGGGAAATATTCAAGTTGCGGCCGCAATTCGAATGGCGCGGACTGGGCCTGATCGCCGACAGCGCATTGAGACTGAAAACCGACTACGCCGACTTCGACGCCGAGCAGCGCTTCAGCCTGCCCGCGATCCAGGCCGCCGACGTCAAAGGCTGCGAATGCCCAGCCATCCTGCGCGGCGCGAAAAAGCCGCAGGATTGCAAGTTGCTGGGCACGGTTTGCACGCCGGAAAATCCGATGGGCTCTTGTATGGTGTCGTCGGAAGGGGCTTGTGCGGCATATTGGTCATATGGGCGGTTGAGCCGTAGGTCGGGTTAGCGTAGCGTAACCCGACATTTGCCGCTCCGATGTGTCGGGTTACGCTACGCTAACCCGACCTACGTGTCTCCAAATTCGGGGAATTTTAATCCGTCGCGATAGCGGCTTTTGTAATATGGGAATCTATTCCAGTGCCTAAACCCTACACCTCCCCCCTAAACCTGACAACCGGCAAAGTCGACCTAAGCCACGGCGGTGGCGGGCGGGCGATGGCTCAGCTGATCGACGAGCTGTTCGTCAGGCATTTCGACAACGACCTGCTGCGGCAGCGCAACGATCAGGCGCTATTTAACGTACCGGCGGGACGGCTGGTGATCAGCACTGATGGCCATGTGATATCGCCGCTGTTTTTTCCGGGCGGCGATATCGGCTCGCTGGCGGTGCACGGCACCGTCAATGATGTGGCAATGTCCGGCGCTCGGCCGCTGTATCTGGCGGCCGGATTCATCCTGGAAGAAGGCTTGCCGCTGGCTGATCTGGAAAAAATCGTCGTCAGCATGGCCGCCGCGGCGCAACGGGCCGGCACGCCTGTCGTCACCGGCGATACCAAAGTCGTGGAGCGCGGCAAGGGCGACGGCGTGTTCATTACCACGACCGGCGTCGGCATCGTGCCGGAAGGCGTTACTATTTCCGGCGACCGCGCACGGCCGGGCTGCGCGATTCTGGTCAGCGGCTCAATCGGCGATCACGGCGTCGCCATTATGGCCGGACGGGAAAACCTGCAATTCGGCACCAGCATCGTCTCCGACTCCGCCGCGCTGAACGGTCTGGTCGCCGAGATGGTGTCGGCCGCGCCGGACGCTATTCATTGCCTGCGCGACCCGACCCGCGGAGGCCTGGCAACGGCCTTGAACGAACTGGCCCAGCAATCCGGAGTCGGCATGGTCATCGACGAGACGCGAATTCCTGTAAAGGCGGAAGTCAAAGCCGCCTGCGAAATCCTCGGCCTGGACCCGCTCTATGTCGCCAACGAAGGCAAGCTGGTCTGCATCTGCGCCCCCGATGCCGCCGAGCGCCTGCTGGCGGTAATGCAACGGCACCCGCTGGGCCGCGAAGCCGCGATCATCGGCGAAGTGATCGCCGACGAGCACGGCTTCGTACAGATGGCCACGGCCTTCGGCGGGCGGCGCATCGTCGACTGGCCGGTCGGCGAGCAATTGCCGCGCATCTGCTGATGCCCGGCAAGGCAATCCGGGCGCGCGGCGTGGTGCAGGGCGTAGGCTTTCGGCCGGCGATCTGGCATCTGGCCCGGCTATGCGGGCTGACCGGCTCGGTGTGGAACGACGCCGAGGGCGTGATGATCCACGCCTTCGGCAGTGAGGCGGATCTGCACGACTTCGTCCGCCGGATTCCGCTGCAACTGCCGCCGCTGGCCCGGCTCGACAGCCTCGAAGTGCAGGATTTAAATGGAATGGCGGATGACGAGTTCCGTATCGTTGCCAGCCGCGAAGACTACCGCGCCCAAACGCCGATCGCCGCCGATGCCGCCACCTGTCCCGACTGTCTGGCAGAAATCGCCGACCCCGCCAATCGCCGCTACCGCTATCCGTTTACCAATTGCACGCATTGCGGCCCGCGGCTGTCTATCATCCGGGGTGTGCCTTATGACCGCTGCCGCACCAGCATGGCGGAGTTTGTGATGTGCCCGCGCTGCCGGCAGGAATATGACGACCCCAACGACCGCCGCTTCCACGCCCAGGCTAACTGCTGCCCCGACTGCGGCCCCAGGCTGTGGCTGGAGGATCGCAGCCGGCAAACGCTGGATGGCATCGACCCGTTGATGCGCACGGCCGAACTGATCCGCCAGGGGTTCATCGTCGCGATCAAGGGCCTGGGCGGTTTTCATCTGGCCTGCAATGCTGCCGATCCGAAAGCCGTTGCGCGGCTGCGGCAACGCAAGCGGCGCTATGCCAAACCGTTTGCATTAATGGCCCGCGATGCGGAAACGATAGCCTGCCATGCCCGGCTGAACGAACAGGCAATGCGGGCTCTGCATGACAAAGCCGCGCCGATCGTATTGCTGGCCGCACATGGCATGGCGCTGGCGCCCGGCATCGCGCCGGATGACGATAAGCGGGGCTTCATGCTGCCTTACACGCCTTTGCATAGTCTGCTGATGCAGGAACTGGACATGCCCATCGTACTGACCTCCGGCAATATCAGCGACGAGCCGCAATGCACGGATAACGACGAAGCGCGGGCAGAGCTGGCCGGCATCGCCGATTATTGGCTGCTGCACGACCGGGCCATCGTCAACCGGCTGGACGATTCGGTGGTTCGGATCATGGACGGCGACATCCGGTTGCTGCGGCGGGCGCGAGGGTACAGCCCGGAAGCGCTGGCCTTGCCGGCCGGTTTCGAAGCGGCCGATAACATTCTGGCCATGGGCGCAGAATTGAAAAACAGTTTCTGTCTGCTGAAGAACGGTCAGGCGGTTGTTTCCCAGCATATCGGAGATCTCGAAAACGCTGCCGTGCAGCACGATTACCGTCATGCCGTCGCGCTGTACCGGCAGTTATTCGGTTTTAACCCCAAGCGCATCGCTGTCGATCTGCATCCTGATTATCTATCCACGCAATACGGACGATCCTTGGCGGCAACCGAGCAGGCGCAGTTGGTCGCCGTGCAGCATCATCATGCCCATCTGGCCGCCTGTCTGGCCGAGCATGGCGTGCCCCTGGACACGCGCCCGGTGTTGGGCGCGATCTTCGATGGCTTAGGTCTGGGCGATGACGGTACGTTATGGGGCGGCGAATTTTTGCTGGCCGATTACCGGAACTGCACCCGTCTCGGCCATTTCCAGCCCATTGCCCTGCCCGGCGGCGTCCAGGCCATGCGCGAACCTTGGCGCAACGCTTATGCGCAACTGCGGCATTATTTCGACTGGCCGTTGCTGCGCCAGGAATTCGCCGAACTGAATATCATCAAATTGCTGGCCGGCAAACCGCTAGGCACGCTGGCGACGATGATTGCCAGAAATCTCAACTCGCCGCCCAGCAGTTCCTGCGGCCGCTGGTTCGACGCCTTTGCCGCCGCGCTGGATCTGCACGGCGAACAGGTTCATTACGAAGGCCAGGCCGCGATTGCGCTGGAAACACTGGCAGCGCCGCTGTTTGCCGACGAACAGCCCTACCCGCAAGCCTGGGCTACCGATAACGGCGGCGGCCTGTTGGTGTTAAGCTGGCAAGGCTTGTGGCAAGCCGTTCTGACCGATCTCGACTGCGGCACGGATAAAGCCCGCATCGCCGCCCGCATTCATCATAGCCTGATCGCTGCGACCGTCGAACTGCTGAACCGGCTCTGCCGCCAGGCTGGCACGGACCGTATTGTGCTCAGCGGCGGCGTATTCCAGAACCGGCTGCTGCTGGAAGCGGTATCTCAGCAATTACGGCAGAACGGCAAAACCGTCCTGTCGCCGCAACGCTATCCGCTGAACGATGGCGGCCTGGCATTGGGGCAAGCCGTGATTGCCGCTGCGCGAAGCATTGCGGGGAGGTGAAGAACTGATGTTACGCATGGGCTGTTTTTTATCCTGTTTGCCGTTCTGGCGACAGATTCTTCATTCAACTCGCAGCACCTTGTCCTGAATAGTGATGCGCACGCGTAGGTGCGAATTCCTTCGCACTTAACCAAATAGCTGTGCTTCGGGTCGAATGAATTCGACCCTACAGTTGCTCATCAGTGAAAAATTACGGTTTGATCCGGTTCAGCAATCAGCCCGCATTCAAAGCGGACGACCTCTGGGCATAATATTCGCGGCATTCGCGCTCCCGGCCCCGGACGACGCGCTTGCCTTGCAGCGGGCCTTTGGTTTCGGTAACGACGGTATATTGCCCTTCATGATGCTGGTCGTCATAAAAGTAAATGACGACCCAGTCCTTGACCTGGTTGAGCTGATGGGCGCGCGGCGTGTTCGAGTACAGGGCCGTAAAATGCCAGCCGCTGCGGGTTTTGTGCATGATCGGCAGCCAGGCTTCGCCGGACGGATTGAAGCGCCTGGGCGCGATTTTCGGCAGTTCTTCCTCGTCGGCTTTGGTCAGGTAGAGAAAATCGATTTCCAGCAGCAATTCAATCGGCACCTCGACGGCAGGCGCTTGCAGTCTTTTGCGTGGACGGCGATAGCCCAGGATGCGGTCCAGCCAAGCCTGGATCATCTCGGTTTTGTTCCTGCTAAAGCCCGGCACGGCCGCCAGCCGCCCGTCATGCGCGGCTATTTCCAGTTCCTCCAGCGTATCGACATGCAGCGTTTCTATCAGCCGGTGCGCCAGGGTCGGGCCGATGCCCGGAATCTGTTCAAACAGCTCGATGGGATCATGGCCGGTTCTCAGGCTGTCCAGCCGGCTCATACGGCCTGTGGTCACGTATTCGCAGATCGAGCGGGCAATGCCCGCGCCGATGCCGGGCAGTGCGTCCAGGCCATCGATGCCCTCCTTTTCGACGAAATCGGACACCGGCCGGTCGAGTTCGTCAATCGTGATCGCGGCCCGCAGGTAGGCGGTCGAACGAAACGGATTGGCCCTCTGCTCTTCAAGCAGTCTGGCAATCTCTCTCAATCTATCGGAAACTTCTTTATTTACCATAAAGCAACCCTCCGGCCATTATGGCCTGTGACTTTGAATCGCTGCTTTAAGTTCTGATCGTAGCGAGAACGGCATTAATTTTTACGGACTGCAAAACGAACCGGGGCCTTACAGTGTCAGATTGAAGCTTTGATGAGCAAATTTACCGCATAGCATCAGAAATAATAAAATACGATTAAACCCATCATTTCACAGCGAGGCACAGATAATGGCCAACAGGCAATCACCCACTATATCCAATCCCTCCGTTATCGTTCCGGTTAATCCGGCCATCGAGAACTATATGCGCAGCCTGACCGGCCCTACCGATCATCCGGTGTTGGCCGAGATGGAAGAGTACGCGAGGCTGAATAATTTCCCTATCGTCGACCGTCTGGTGGGGATTTTTCTGGAAACGCTGGCGAAAAGCATCGGCGCCCGGCGCGTATTCGAATTCGGCAGCGGTTACGGCTATTCGGCTTACTGGTTTGCGCGCGCGACAGGCCTTGAAGGCAGGGTGATCTGCAGCGACGGCGATGCCGTCAACCGTCAGAAAGCGCAGGGCTATCTCAGCGCCGCTGGTTTATGGGACAGGATTGATTTCCGTACCGGCTTCGCGCAGGATATCTTCGCGCAAACCGAAGGGTTGTTCGATATCTGCTATAACGACGTCGACAAGGGCGATTATCCGGAAGTCTGGAGAATGGCCAGAGACCGCATCCGCCCCGGCGGCCTGTATATCGCCGATAATGTGCTCTGGCATGGGCGCGTGGCCGCGGAAAACTTTGTCGACATCGTACCGGGCTGGACCGAGGCCATACAGGAGCACAATCTGTTAATCTTCAACGATCCCGATTTTGACAGTTTTATCAACCCGACACGGGACGGCGTGCTCGTCGCGCGTAAAAAGACGGCTTGAAAGCAAGACAAAGATGGCTGACTGTTCAATCATGGTTCTGCATGGCCTTGGACAGCTGCCGCATCTGTCCGGAATCAAGCCATTTTTTGCACCAGACATTAAGCGCGCGCGGATCGCCTTGCATCAGTTTGAACTCTTGCCGGGCCAGCCCGGGCTGCTCCGTGGGCCACCAGGAATGGACTTCCAGTTGTCGTTGCAAATACTCGCGAGCGGCTTCATAACTGGACTCGGTTATTTTCGTGTTGCGTATCGCCATCTTGATCACCTACTTTATGCAGATTGTGGTCTGGATAAATTTTATGGTTATTGGAAACTCAAAAAAACATCAAGTTCCTGATTAAAGAGAGTTTATTTAAACCCTTCCTATCAATCTTTTCCACCTTGAATAGAATGTCTGACAACCTGTTTACCATCAACAATTTAATCTGATGCGCATCCTTCTAGCCTACATCAGTATCATTTTAATCTGGGCCACTACGCCGCTGGCTATCAAATGGAGCGGAGAAGGTCCGGGCTTTTTGCTCGGTGCGACAGGCCGCATGAGCATCGGCATCGTCTGCGTGGCCATGCTGCTGTTGCTCAGGCGGCAGCGCCTGGCCTGGCATAGCAAGGCCAGGCGGACTTATCTGGCTGTGGCCCTGCAAATCTATTGCTCCATGCTGGCGGTTTACTGGGCCGCACAGTTCATTCCTTCCGGCTGGGTTTCGGTGATATTCGGCTTGTCGCCGTTGATCACGGCGTTGCTGTCCGCGATATGGCTAAAGGAACGCAGTCTGACGCCAGGAAAATTGATGTCTTACGGTTTCGGTGTCGGCGGCCTGGCTGTCATGTTCGGTTCAGCCTTGCAACTCGGACAGGAGGCAGCGCTGGGCATTGCCGGCGTGCTGGTTGCCGCCCTTCTGCAATCGGCCAGCGCCGTCTGGGTGCAGCGCATTCAGGCGAAACTGCCGGCATTGTCGCAGGTGGCCGGCGGCCTGCTGCTGGCCGTGCCGGCTTATTGGCTGACCTGGTGGCTGGCGGACGGGCAATGGCCGGCGTCATTGCCGCTTGCCAGTCTGGCTTCAACCATCTATCTGGGCGTCATTGCGACGACCATCGGCTTCGTGCTTTATTACTATGTGCTGGCTCACTTGGCCGCAACGCGCGTCGCCCTGATTACGCTGCTCTCGCCGGTGCTCGCGCTCATGCTGGGCCATACGGTCAACCATGAGCCGCTGACCATAAAAATCGCAGCCGGCACGGTGCTGATCTTATCCGCGCTGTTCATGCATGAGTATTTCGACAGAATAGTGGGTTATCTGGTCAGAAAAACGACGACAAAGCGCCTGCGTTCTTCGGCATGACAGCTTGCCCGTCCGAAACTAATCCGGCCGGCTATCTGTCTTTAATAATTGAAGCTCAATTCATGAACTTAACAGGAGAAGCTGAAATGAAAATGTCAAAAATAGACAAAGTACTGGTAGGTGAAGCTCTTGTAGGTGAAGGTGATGAAGTGGCGCATGTCGATTTGGTCATGGGGCCGCGAGGCAGTGCTGCGGAAACGGCGTTCTGTATCGCGCTGACCAATCAAAAACGCGGGGATAACGCTTTATTGGCGCTGGTGGCCCCGAACCTCATGGCCAAGCCCAATACGATCTTGTTCAATAAAGTGGAAATCAAAGACGCGAAACAGGCCACGCAAATGTTCGGCCCGGCCCAGCGCGGCGTCGCCAAAGCCGTTACCGACAGTGTAAAAGCCGGCATCATACCGTTGGAAGAAGCCGGCGATATCTTTATTAGTGTCGGCGTTTTTATTCACTGGGACGCCAAGGACGACGATAAAATTCAGGACTGGAATTACGAAGCCACAATGCTGGCAATCAAGCGCGCGGTTGAATGCCAGCCGTCGCCGGAAGAAGTGATCGCTCAGGAAAATGTCGTGCACCATCCGCTGGCGGCTCATGACTGATCGGCCTTGCGGCCGCGTTTTTAGGCGCTGAATAGACCCTAGTGTCATAACCACGAAGAACACAGAGCGAGCGAAGCCCAGCCTTGTTTTTCTTCGTGGTTCGCTATTCAATTTATTGGCTACAGACTATCGTATTCATCATTGACTTCATCGTGCTTGATATGATGCTTTTCATCAACGGCCCTGATAGCCAAGTTGCACAAAAAGCCCACCACCAATATCCCGGCCATGATATGCATGGTCATATTGTAGGCATCGGCCTTTGCGACGCCCTGCGCAATCTGGCTTTCGCGCAGATAATTGACCAGCACGGGACCTGCGACGCCGGCCGTCGACCAGGCCGTCAGCAATCTGCCGTGAATCGCGCCGACGTACTTGGTGCCGAAAATATCGGCCAGATAAGCCGGTATGGTTGAGAATCCGCCGCCATACATGCTCATGATGACCGCATAACAGGCGACGAACAGCGCGACATTGTGCATCTGACCGGTATAAGGCACGCTGGAATACAGCGCGCAGCCCAGCACAAAGAATATGAAATAGGTATTTTTCCTGCCCAGATAATCGGACAGCGTGGACCAGACAAAGCGCCCGCCCATATTGAACAAACTCAGGAGGCTGACAAACGCCGCGGCCTTTTCGGGCGTGAACTGGTCTTTGAACATCTCCTGACTCATGGCCGAAGCCTGACCCAGCACGCCGATGCCTGCCGTCACATTCAGGCATAATACCAGCCATAACAGGTAAAACTGCGGTGTTTTCAGCGCCTGATCAACATGCACGTGATTGTTCGTGATCAGCTTGCTTTTTTTGACTGATGGTTGAAAACCTTCGGGCATCCAGCCTTCAGTCGGCAGCCGGATCGAAAATGCGCCCAGCATCATGATAACCAGATAAAGCGCGCCCATCGTCATGAAGGTCTCTGCAACGCCGACAGATGTTTCTGAAGCGAAATGCTTCATCAGAAACACGCCCAGAGGCGCACCGATCATTGCGCCGCCGCCGAACCCCATGATCGCCAGTCCGGTCGCCATGCCGCGTCGATCGGGAAACCATTTGATCAGCGTCGAAACCGGAGAGACATACCCCAGCCCCAACCCGATGCCGCCCAGGACACCATAGCCCACATAGAGCATCCAGATCGCATGCAGCCAGACGCCAGTCGCGGAAATAAAGAAGCCGCAGCTAAAGCACAGCGCGGCGCAGAACATCGTGACACGCGGCCCGACTTTTTCCAGCCATTTGCCGGCAAAAGCCGCCGACAGCCCCAGAAACACGATGGCGAGGCTGAAAATCCAGCCCAGTTCTGTCAATTTCCAGTCCTCGGGCAAGGATTCGGTTACGCCCAGTACTTTGGTCAATGGCAAATTGAATACGCTGAACGCATAAACCTGCCCTATGCAGAGATGTACAGCCAGGGCCGCAGGGGCAACCAGCCAACGATTAAAATCCGATTTTGCAATCGTCCTGTCTCTTGACAAAAAAGACGTCGCCCCCGTTGTGTTCATAAATTTTCTTCCTGTTTTTTATTTGCTTTTATATGAAGGCCGGCATGAATCCAGCAGACAATAGACCTCCAACGCTAACGCGACGGAGAATTTGGGACGGCTATTTTACTGCACGCGGCTATATTTTTAAATTTATGCCGAAAGGAGGCGTTACATTTTGAAGGGTTTCGGAAATATTGGCGGCAAGGTAAGGCTTGAAAAGCTTTGTAGGGTACGCACCGCGTACCTTTCCGGACTTGTGGTGTGCCGAAAAACCCTGAACAGGTACGCGATGCGTACCCTACAGTGGATTTCGCTTTGATTTTGGCAGGGCAGCGGGACAGTCCAGGCTGCTAAACCCGGCATTTCGAATGCCGCCCATGCTACGTATACTTTGGTTATTGAGCGGCATCTGAAAAAGATGTCTTGTTGACTATATTGAGCTTGTCGGATTCGATTCCGATCAAAAGATCGCCCTTCAGCAATCCGACCAGCTCTTTGCCGGCCATGCTAAAACGCCAGCCATGCAGCAACGGACAGTCGTCATCCTCATTGAACAGCAGCACTTCCAGATCTTTGCGCGTGGCAAGGATGGCCGGATTCAACGAATTTTCATCGGCCCGTATTCTGACCAATGCCGTTAAAATATCCAGTATGGCTTCCTGCTGTTGCGTCTTTCTGGCAGGCCTGCCTTTCTCGTTCAGAGGGATAGGCGGACGCTGCCTGGCCTCATTGATCAACTGGCACAGCACTTTTCCGTAACGGTTGACAGTGCGCTCATTGATGCCCCGCACCTTGGCCAGAGCATTGACGCTGTCGGGCTGAAGCTTGGCCAGCTCAAGCAACAGATCATCGCGCATGAGCCAGCTTCTGGGTCTGTCTTCAATCTGCGCGGTACGTTCGCGCCACTCGCATAATGTCTGAACGATCGACAGCTGTCTGCCTGTCAGTTTGTTTTTACCTTTGACTTTCAGCCAGGCCTTTTCCGGCGAGACCAGGTAAAGTTCGGAATCTTTCAATAACTCAAAATCGCTTTTCAGCCAGTCCAGACGTCCAAGCTCCTGAAGCTTTTCGCACATGATCATGTAAACCTGACAGAGATAAATCACATCATCGGCGGCATAGCGCAACTGTTCTTCGCTTAAAGGGCGCACGGTCCAGTCGGTGCGCGTATGGGCTTTACTGAGATTGATATTCAGGAAGCTCGAAACCAGCATGGCATAACCGGGATTATCCTGAAACCCAAGCAAAGGCGCGGCTATTTGCGTATCGAAAATCGGCTCGGGAATACAGCCTCTTAACTGATAGAAAATCTCCAGGTCCTGCCGGCTGGAATGAAAAACTTTGACGATGGAAGGATTGTACAAGACATCGAACAGCTCGCTCAAATCAGGCAATGCGATAGGATCGACGCAAGCCACCCACTCGGGTGTAGCGATCTGCAGCAGGCAGAACTTTGGAAAATAGGTTTTTTCTCTTAAAAACTCGGTATCCAGTGCCAGCCAGGGCTCTTTTAAAATTTGCTGACACAAGGCGCTCAGCTTTTCCGGGGTATCAATATATTGAATAGTAGTCATAGTAATTACAATAACAGCTTTTTGTTCTTTAACCTACTCTTGGCGCCGAATTTGATCTAATACGCTGCATATTTGCAGGTTGATGGTAAAATTTTTTTATTTAATAGTCTGCCGATATGAAATACCGCATTATTCCCGTCACGGCCTTTCAGCAAAACTGTTCTTTACTGATTTGCGAGCGAACCGGCAAGGCCGCTGTCGTCGACCCGGGCGGCGATGTCGATTTGATTCTGGACGCCGTCAAGCAAGAAAAAGCGGTGCTGGAATCTGTCTTGCTGACCCATGGCCATCTCGATCACATCGGAGGCACTTATGAACTGGCCTCTTTATTCGATATTCCTATTATCGGTCCTCACCGCGATGACCAGTTCTGGATTGATGCAATTGCGGCTCAATGTCAGACTTTCGGTTTTCCTGTCTGTCATGAATTTACGCCGACACGCTGGCTGGCGCATGGCGATAAGGTCTCATTCGGCGAAGAAATGCTGGAGGTCTTGCATTGTCCGGGACATACGCCCGGCCATGTGGTTTTTTATCACCGTCAATCCCAACTGGCGATTGTGGGCGACGTGTTGTTTAGAGGATCAATCGGCCGAACCGATTTTCCTAAAGGCGATTTTCATACATTGATCAGTTCCATAAAAAACAATTTGTGGCCTTTGGGTGAACAGGTCGCGTTTATTCCCGGCCATGGCCCGATGTCTACGTTTGGCGAGGAAATGCGCCATAATCCTTATGTCGGTATTTAGCAGCCTACGCCGGATAGATCCGTATTTTGGCTATCCGACTGAGGATTACGCTGGCGTCCCCCCCGCCGAAAATTGCTTTTTCCGCGCTTTTTACCGCTGCGCGCTTTTATCCGCGCTATGTTCAATTTTTGTTGGTTGATTTCCACCGTTTTCAGGTGCTGGAATATATCCGGCGGCATACCGGCCGGTAATTCAATAATAGTATATAAACCGTGTATATCCACCCTGTTGATATTATTTTTATCAACACCGGATTCTTCAACCAGCACCTTTTTGATCTCTTCCGCTGTAACCTGATGGATTCGCCCTACATCCAGACGATAACGCACCATCTTGATGGGCGGCAGATTAAGCGGCGGCAACACCCTTATCGCTGCCTTTTGCTCTTCCCGTGAAGCGGCAGGAAGTCTGGCTGCCTCCGGCTGATTTAAATACACCAGCGCCGCAGCGCAATCCAAGATATCCGCATCCAGTTCAGCGGCTATAACGCTGAGCAGGGCGCGATAGGGCTCCAGATTCTCGCTGTTTAGAATCTGCTGCAAGCGATTTTTCAACGGTTCGGTTTGGCTGACCGGCTCCGCCGTTATACTATTCCTGTCATTCATCCTGTTTTACAATCGATCACTGTTAATCGCGATACTTTAGAGCCTATCCTGATAAATTTCCACAAATGCTTCATCACGCAGCCTGCGCACCCAAAGCTCGGTTTCTTCTTCAATTTTCCGTTTGCGTATGGCATCCCTGACCAGATTCTTTTTGAACTCGGCACTATTGTCTTTGTTTTCCCGATCCAGCACTTGAATCAAATGCCAGCCGAACTGTGTTTGCACTGGCTCGCTGACTTCATTGACGGACAGTTTTGTCATGGCTTCCTCGAACGGCTTCACCAGATCGCCTGGTCCCACCCAATCGAGGCCGCCGCCTTTTATTGCCGAGCCTTTATCATCAGAATGAGCGCGCGCCAGCGCTGCGAAATCCTCGCCGTTGGCCAGCCGCTCTTTTAGTGCGAGCAGGCGTTTTCTTGCTTCGGCATCGTCAATTAATTCATTGGTTTTTATCAAAATATGGCGGACCTTGGTTTTGGTTACCATATGGTGATCCAAAGCACCTTTTTGCTCCAGTAACTTGACGATATGAAAACCGCTGGGGCTGCGGATAGGATCGGCTATATCGCCCGGCTTCATTTTACCGACCTCCTCGGCAAACATGGTCGGTATATCGCCCATGGACCGCCAACCTAAATCGCCGCCTTTCAGGGCATTGTCGCCATCTGAATACGTCATTGCGGCTTCGGTGAAGTCCTCGCCCGCGCGCAGTTTTTCAACCAGACCGTCGGCCTTGGCCCTGGCCTTTTGTATCTCCTTCGCGGATGCAGCTTCCTGAACGGCGATCAGTATATGGCCGAGATGATATTGGGTAGCCTCTTCGCCAATCTTGTCCTGCGTTTCCATGTAGTGCTCGACCTCTTTGTCGGTCACTTTAATGCGTCCGCCTATCTCCCTGCCGCGCAATTGGCTGATGATAATTTCATTGCGTATATTGTCCAGAAAGCTTTGATAGCTGATGCCCTGCCTTTCCAGTTCAGACCGAAACTCAGGCAGGTCCATATTATTTCTTTGGGCGATCTCGGCTGCCTGGCTGTTCAGCATTTCCTCACCGACCGTAATGCCGGCTCTCTCGGCCAATTGACGCTGCAACTTATCGACAATCATTCTTTCCAGCACTTGCTTGCGCAGGATAAAACTCGGCGGCATAGCGGCGTTGGATGCCTCGATTCGCTGCCTTACAGCGGCCGCCTCCCGCTCCAGTTCACGGTCAAGAATGACATCATCCTCAACGACGGCGATAATTTTATCCAGCACTTCAGCGTGCGCGGCATAACTGCTGAAAAATGAACTACACAACAGTACAGGTACAATCAATCTTTTCATATTTTCTGAAAATTATTTTTCCGGTTTCCGATAACCATAAATATTCTGCTGGAAGAACTCATCCAGTTTTTCTCCAACGCCGGTCAAGCCTTTAAGCTCTACTTGGAAGAACACGCCAGTCTGGCTTTCACCTTCTACATCGAGCGCGCTTAACTCAAGATCACTGACAGCCGTATCGCCAAACGCATTAACGATGGCACTGTTAACCCAACGACGACCGATCAGGCGGAAACGCCAGCAACAGTTTTCTTTTTCGACGCCAATGAAACTCTCCCGCGTGGCATTATTAAGCAAGGAGTATTGCCAGCGGCCCACCGCATACCAGTCATTATATACAGGCCAATGGAATGAAATGTCGCTCTGGATAATATCATTGCGCCGGTCGGAAAAAGTCACTACCGTGTTTTTTCTATACCGATAACCTAAATTGATAATCTCATCAGGTTGATTGATATAGTGAAGCGCGACGTCGCCTCTGACGACGTCGTTTATATCGGGATTCCATTGAAGGCCGCTGTCAACCGATAAATGATCCGTAAACTGGACATTTAGTTCACTCACCAGGTTCGAAAAGTTGCCGGTTTCAATCGGTCTGTCAACCCTGCATAATGGCGAGTAATAATTACCGCCGCACAAACCGACTTCTCTATCCCGGAAATAGAAAATCTCGCCGATATCGAATCTTAGCCTTTGTTTGCCGGTTTCAGGATCAATCAGACGTGAAGTAACGGCGGCCGTAACCTGGTTGGCATCCTGTACCCTGTCGCTACCGCTGAAGCGGTTCTCTCTGAACAAGCTGCTGAAATTGAAATCGTAGAGCGAAGTATCGAACAATGGAATATTGTCCTGATTTTTCTTAGGAATATAAAGATAGAATAACCTTGGCTCTATCGTATGTGTAAAAGCGCTTCCGCCGAAATCGAAATCGCGCTCAAAGAACAGGCCGCTGTCGACAGAAGCTATAGGCAGCGCTCTGGAAATGGAATCCGGCTGGCCTATATTTACAGGTTGCTGCTCGCTTAACTCATATTGCGTGTACTGAAAGGAAAGCTTGGGCTTTAAAAAAGCACCGGCGGTTTCCATCGGAAAACTGACTGACGGCTTAACGTTAAATCGCTGACCATTGACCAGTTTTTCATGCTGAAAATAAACAAATTCGGCGTTCATACCCGTATCGAGCGGCATGAAATCGAAGCTGCGACTCAGGTTCAATATACTCTGAGGCAATCGCCGATAAGGTCGATTCTGCGGCGCTATGGCTTTATCAATATTTTGATAATTATCCACGCGATTGATGAAAGAGACGCCTTCATTAATGTATTTGATATCTGCCTGGCTATATAAATAACTTAAGTTGGTCAAGCTTACCGCATTGCCTAATTCATTGAAGTAATCCTTATCAGATACATAATTGAGATCCATATGTGAACTGATATGCCTAGTAAACTGGGCATCGTTCAAAAGTCTTGCAAAGTACCGGGATTCATCGCGCAAGGAATCATCAGGCATAAATTCGAGACTTGCCTTACCCCTTGTCATATGAGTCAGATAACGGAAATCGCCTGCCAGTAAAATGCCTCTTTTTGTCAGATAACGAGGCCTTAACGTCGCATCATAATTAGGTGCGATATTCCAGTAATAAGGCACTGAAATATTGAATCCGGCGTCCTGCGTACTACCAAAAGAAGGCGCCAGAAAGCCCGATATCCTTCTGTCATCGATAGGAAACGAAAGATAGGGCGAATAAAATACCGGCACGCCTTTAAATTCCAGCCAGGCATCGTTGGCCGAGCCTTTACCGGTTACATCGCTCATTTTAAGTTCGGACGCATGGACCACCCAATCCTGATTGCCGGGGCGACAACTGGTGTAGGCAACATCTTTATAGCGCGACAACTCCTTGCTGTCGCGGTAAACGGCTTTCGCCCGCCCTCTGATCGGCGCGGCCGGCGATATAAACACCGTATCCCTTAGTTTGGCCTGATCGGTAGCTAAATTGAGCATGGCCGTATCGCTGTATAAAGCCAATTCATCTTCGCTGTAATAAACATCGCCTTGCAGGTCAACTGTTTCCGAAACCGTATCATAAGTCGCCGTATCCGCCAGGATATGCTGATCGGCTCGGTGTATCTGGACATTGCCCCAATAACTGCTGATTTCAGTATCGAAAAGCTCCGAATAGTCCGACCGGACCTCCAACGGTGACGTTTCGCGCAAGTGTTTTTCCGGCACAAACTGCGGCGATACCGGCGTATCGACCGAACAGTTTGCCCACGGATCATATTTCAGCTGCGTCTGCAAGGTGTTAAAGACCCGCTCCTGCTGCGAATCGAAGGCCGGTTCCAGCAGACGATTCTGACTCTCATCGTTTTGGACAACCTGCGCCTGGCCTTTTGGATCAGTGCCGACCAGATTACAGCTCCAGTTCTGATTCTCCTCGCCGGGCGCACAACTCCATCCCGGTTGCAGCTGCTTTTCAGTAACTCTGGCGGTTTTGTTTTCAGTACCTTTTATCTCAACCGGAACAGGCTCGTTGGCATCAGTGATGACCGGGCGCTTGACTATAACCTGCCGCTTATCCTGTTCGTGTATCACCGACTGTTCATTTTCCACGGATTCGGTCTCAGCCGGCTTGACATCTTCATCGGGCTTCGCCAAGGCCGGCTCAGCATCCTGGACAGGCTCAGGCGTAACGGGTCGGGTTGCTTGAGCGGGCTCGGGGGCAGCCGGCTGCTGCACACTCTGAATTGGCTCGGGAATTGCCGAAGGCTGCGCTTCCTTAACTGGCGCAGTCTGAGCCGGTGCCTGCGCCTCGCTTGCTTTCTCGGCTGGTTTTGCTTCGCCCACGCAAACCCATCCCTTGCCGTCTTTGCTTTGTTCGCAATTCCAGGCTGCTTCGTTGGCAGAACCGGCAGATGTGTAGAGAGAGGGTAAAAAGACCAGGAATAAGCGGCGACGCATAGAGGATAGAAGTTTAGTAGCTTAGTGAATCACAAATCGAATAAAATGCTGAATTAGACATTTTACCTTAATTTGCCGCAGCATTATAACTAAACTCCACTATTCCACATGATGCCTGAAGACTTAAGAGCACTATCCATGCTCGACTGGCTCGAAAATGATCTGCTATTGGATATCCATTCTTGTGAACCCGCCTCCAGTGACGCCAGCTTCCGGCGCTACTTCAGAATTAAAGCGCCACAAGGACAATTCATTGTCATGGATGCCCCGCCGCCCCAGGAAAAGGTCGAGCCCTTCGTCAGAATCGCTGACCTGCTGGCGCGTTCCCAGGTCAATGTGCCCACGATATTCCGGCAGAATCTCAGTGACGGTTTTCTGTTGCTTGAAGATTTCGGTTCGCAGTGCTTTCTCGATCAATTGAATGAAAATACAGCTGCCGGTTTATATCAAAGCGCTTTCGACAGCCTGTTCAAACTGCAAACCAATACGCCGCAGCTCGACAGCGGCCTGCCAGCCTATGACGAGCCGCTGCTGAAGAGAGAGCTGGCCATTTTCGACGACTGGTTCTTGGAACAGTCACTGGACATCGCCATGCCTGAGCCGCTACGAAGCAACGTGCATGACATACTGATCGCATCGGCACTGGAACAACCGACAACGTGCGTCCACCGCGATTATCATTCGCGCAATTTGATGGTGCTGGACGCCGACTCGCCCGGCGTGATCGATTTTCAGGATGCCGTTATCGGGCCTGTTACCTATGACCTGGTGTCGTTGCTGCGCGACTGTTATATAGCCTGGCCCACACCACAGGTTGAGCAATGGATGACGCACTATTACCAGCGACTCCTGCAGGCAGGCCTTATCGATTGCGATCTGCCTCGCTTTAAACGCTGGTTCGACCTGATGGGCATGCAGCGGCACCTGAAAGCCATCGGCATTTTTTCGCGCCTGCACATCCGTGATAACAAATCCGGTTATCTGAAAGACATACCGCGCACGCTGAATTACGTCACCGCCGTTTGCGCAGCTTATCCTGAGCTGGCCGATTTTGGACGGTTTCTTCACGGACAGGTCTTGCCCAAACTATGAAAGCCATGATTTTAGCGGCCGGGCGCGGCGAAAGAATGCGCCCTTTGACCGACCATACGCCCAAACCCCTGCTGGCCGCGGCCGGCAAGCCGCTTATCGAACATACGATCGCGCAGCTCGTAGCGGCCGGCTTCCATGAAATCATCATCAACCACGCCCACCTGGGCCGGCAAATTGAAGAGCGTCTCGGCAACGGCGATCGGTTCGGCGCCGCCATCAGATATTCGCCCGAAGGCGAAGAAGGCCTGGAAACAGCCGGCGGCATCATCAACGCCCTGCCCTTATTGGGCGATGATGCCTTTTTAGTCGTCAACGGCGATATCGCCACAGACTTTCCGTTCAATGAACTGAACAGCCTGAATATTGATCTGGCTCATCTGATTTTAGTCGGCAATCCTGAGCACAACAGGCAGGGAGATTTTGGCCTTGACAGTGCCGGCAATGTCGTTGAAAACGGCGCCGAGAAATTCACCTTTAGCGGTATCGGTCTCTATCGGCCTGAACTATTCAGCAATATGCCGGTCGGAAAAAGCAAACTGGCGCCATTGCTGCGAGCAGCCATGTCGGAACGCAGGGTATCGGGACAAAAATTCGACGGCTTCTGGATGGATATAGGTACGCCGCAGCGCCTTAAAGAACTGGACCTTTATTACACGCAAAGAGAGAGCAATCATGACTGATCATATTTATAAAAAAATAGAACTGACAGGCTCCTCAACCGTCAGCATGCAGGATGCCATCGAAAACGCTATCAGCAAGGCCTCCAAAACCATCCATGACATGCGCTGGTTTGAAGTCGTCGAGACGCGCGGCAATATAGAGAATGGCAAGGTTGCCCATTGGCAGGTTACCATAAAAATCGGATTTGCACTGACCGAATAACGATATTAACTATCGCGCTTTCGTGCTAATTTGGGAAAGACAGTAAACTGTTCGCTTATTGTGATTGATAGGCTTATGCCATAACGCATTGCAGTGCAAGAACTGGCCTCGTCGTTCGATGCAGAACAGAAAACTGGCTAATCCCCAAAGCGTCAGGCCGAGCATTTGCCGAAACGTTTAGTCATACGAAATAAGGCAAACTTTCCGACGGCACCACGTTGCTCGCATAGAGACAGAGGCTCCGCAGATTTGAGTGATCGCGACGTTTGCCGCCAACCTGGACTAGGAGCACATAAATGAAACAAGCTTTAAAAAAATAACGTCTCCTGCCTCAAGCCAGTCTTTACCTTTCGGACCAGCTTCAATCACTTTTTATGCCTTGTTGGCGACTGAAGTCGCTCCTACAGGCATTAAATAGTTTCTCTCCTTTTTAGATTTCCTGCCTCGCCTTCTCGCCAATCTCTCCAGCGAGGCTCTAATTCCTTCATACCTGCAGTCTGGCAACCGCTACTGTAGGCATCCTGGTTGTAAAATGGATATTTACGATAGAACCTCAGTAATCCCACTCCTATCGAATATCATTACTTACTCTTAAATTTATTCAGTAATTACAATTAATTAAATATTGCCAGTTTTCAAAAATTGAAAATAATTGACTATTATCAATTTTAAGAGTAAAAAAATAGCGACGAAAAAATTTATTAAATATTGGTATTTTATATCCCAGTTTTCTTGATTCAACCCGCTCTTGCGGACATGGCATATACAGCAATTCGAAAATACCAATAACGATGACATAGTATTTTTAATAATAAAACATATACTTATCATTATTTTCAAAATAGTGGGGCTATTTTTAACGTAAGTGTGAATCCGGCTGCTGACAGGATTAAAATTAATAAAATAAAAACTTACGATCAATTTAAATCTCTGATATTCGTTAGCTTAGCAGGCAGGATATCGGGAGTTATGGAATGCGGAATATAATTGCCGCGTTCTTAGTATGGATTTTAGTATTTGTTATTAATACATATACTGTTTATATATCCACAAATAAGGTTTTATAAGACGGATTTTTTAGATGATCTCGCATGCATTAACTATTGTAATCAACGAGATGAACCGGCACCTTGATGATGTTTTTCAAATGGCTATGCCCGCTGTCGGCGTAGGTAATCTAGCGGAAGGGTTTGTCAGCGGTTCTGGAAATAACGGGGTTGCGAGAGACATGCTCATCTTATCCATAATTAATATCAGGGAAGAAAAAGCACTAAAAAATCTGCCCAATTATGTGCGCGATAAAGATTTGCTAAAAGTCAGATATGAGAACGCACCTGTTTTTCTCAATCTCCAGATACTGGTTTCAGCCACTCACGCCAATTACAGTGATGCGTTATTGGCATTGTCCAGAGCCATTTGTTTTTTTCAATATAAGAACGTATTCACGCAAGACAACGTATCCCCCAACTCAATAACAGCCAATGCGCCCAATAACCCTCTCGATCAATTGCAATCGTTTAAATTGATCTTTGATTTATACTCCCCTTCAATGGAGGAGGTAAATCATTTATGGGGAACGCTGGGAGGAAAACAGTACCCGTTTGTTATATATATGCTGCGCATGCTGGATATGAAGTTCGCTGCGGTGCAAAGCGAAGCCAAGCTTGTCACTGAAGTGGCCAGGAAACTCTCCCACAAAGAACCGGCAGCAGAATCATGAACGCACGTTTAAGCCGCTGCCAGCCATTATTTCAGGCGCATATTCTCCATCATTGCGGGTTGAATGATGCCAGTGTGCCGTTTGATACCGTTGAGCCCGAGCCACTGCCGCTGAATTTTTTGACCATGCCGGTTCAAATCAGCGCAAAAACAAGGCCGTCTCAAGGCTTAGGAATATCCCAACCCGATGTAATTGGTCCGCCCGAAGCGTCAGGACTTAGCTCCGCAATCTTTGAATAATTTAAAACTAAACGGTGAAAAACATGGCAACAGCTTATAAAACCCCCGGAGTCTATATCGAAGAAATTTCCAAGTTTCCCCCTTCAATCGCAGGGGTGGAAACGGCGATCCCTGCCTTTATCGGTTATACCCAAAAAGCGGACAAGCTGACTCCGGGCGATTTACTCAATAAGCCGACCAAGATCAGTTCGATTGCCGAATACGAAACCTATTTCGGCGCCGGCGCCACCCCGAGCGTTGCCGATGTCCGCCTCGACGACAACAGGAATTTCAAATCGGCCAATCTCCAGTCGGTGTTTTATCTCTACGACAGTCTGAGGCTGTTTTATGCCAACGGCGGCGGCGATTGCTACATCGTGTCCGTGGCCACCTATGATTCGGCCGCCAAAACCGCCGGCGAATTCACCGCTGCCGGCAAAGGGATCGCCGCGCTGGAAGCGGTCGACGAACCGACCATTCTGGTTTTGCCCGACAATTCACTGCTCACCACTGGCACCGACTTCTACACGGTTTATAGCGCCGTGCTTGCGCAATGCAACAGTTTAATGGACCGCATAGGCCTGTTTCACCTCAAGGAAAATGACCCCAAAGGCAGCGAATTCCGCTCGAATCTCAGCAACGAAAACCTGAAATACGGCGCGTCCTACTCGCCTTGGCTCACGGTCAATTTTCCTAAAAATCTGCAATACCGTCACTTCAAGGATGTATTGTATGTCGGTTCGACAAAATTCAAGCTGGCTGACCTGATCAGCGATAATGCCACCAAAACCCTGATCGGCGAGTACGATCAGATCATCGCCGACGGCAACACCATTGCCACTGCCAGCCAGGCCCTGGCGACGCCCTCCAAAACGTTGCGCGATCAGTTCACGGCCCTGGAAGGCGCTTACCAGGCCAACAAAACCCCGCCAAACCTGGGGGCGCTGGTCAACTTCATCTTTGAAGTGGCGCGGAAACTGGATATCCTGGTTGGCGCGGCGGCCGGCTCGGCCAGCAACACCAGCTTTAAGAACGATCTCAAGACTTTGATCAGCTCAACGCTGAAAGCCACTTACAGCAGTCTGATCGGTTACGACAAGGAACTGGCGGCGAAAATCACCAGCAATGGCTACGCTGTCCGTTTCAGTACAGGCACCGTGCCCACAGCGGCGGAATGGGGAGGCATTTTTGCGGATAATCCGGCAGTGCCTGCCAGCAACATCATCCCGCTTTCAGCCGGCAACAACGTCGAGCGCATGGAAGCTGTGATTCCATCACTGCGCAGCGTTTTCGAGCAAGTCAATAATGCCTGGCTCGTTAACGTGGCCGCCGGCGCGCAGGTTCTGGAAAAGCAAAAACACGACGCCTTGCAGTCGGTATCACCGTTGTACAAGTCGATCCTGGCCGGACTGCAAAACAGTAACACCAACATTCCGCCTTCAGGAGCCGTAGCGGGCATTTACGCCTATGTCGACCGTACCCGCGGGGTCTGGAAGGCGCCGGCCAATGTCGGCATCTCGGCCATCATCGGTCCCAAGGATACGTTTACCGCATCGGAACTGGACGCCCTCAACGTCGACGTCAACAGCGGCAAGTCGATCAATGCCATCCGCAGCTTCACCGGCAAGGGCACCCTGGTTTACGGCGCGCGCACCCTGGCCGGCAATGACAATGAATGGCGGTACGTCAATGTCCGGCGCTTTTTCAACTTTGCCGAGGAATCGATCAAAAAAGCGACCGAGCAATTTGTGTTTGAACCCAACAATGCCAACACCTGGGTACGCTTGCAGGCCATGATCGAGAATTTCCTGACAGTGCTCTGGCGCCAGGGCGCATTGCAGGGCATCAAGCCGGAGCACGCGTTTTATGTGGCCGTGGGGCTGGGTAAAACCATGACGCCGCTGGACATTCTTGAAGGGCGCATGATCATCGAAATCGGCATGGCCGTCGTTCGCCCCGCTGAATTCATCATTCTCCAGTTTTCGCACAAAATGGCTGAATCTTAAGCAACTGTACTAGAACGATTTATTATTTATCAAGCGCATAAGGATAAACATCATGGCACAAGAATATCCAATTCCCCGATTTCATTTCCAGGTCGACTGGGGCGGTGCAAAAATGAGCTTCACTGAAGTGACCGGCCTTGTCATGGAAAGGGAAAAAATCGAATACCGGCACAGCGACAGTAAAGACTTCAACAAAATCAGCATGCCGGGCATGGTCAAGAACAACAATATCACCTTGAAGCGCGGTAAATTCGAAGGCGATTTTGACTACAACACCTGGCTGGAAGAGATCGCCAACGAGCGCGTCAACGGCCGGCGCGATCTGGTGATCCGGCTGCTGAACGAGAAGCACGAACCCGTCGCAGCCTGGGCCGCTACCCGCTGTTTTCCGGTCAAGGTCACGGCGCCCGATCTGAAATCCGATGCCAACGAAATCGCGGTGGAAACCCTGGAAATCGCCCACGAAGGACTGAAGCTGATGAAGGTGTAACCGGTAAACGCCATGGTCGATTACTACCCTCCGCTGGGCTTTTATTACAAAGTCGAATTCGGTATCAGCCAGGACAAGAACGACGCCCGCTTTCAGTCGGTGTCGGGTTTGTCGGTCGAATACGATTACGAGACGTATAAGGAAGGCGGCGAAAACCGTTTCGAGCACAAATTGCCGGTACGCAGCAAATATGCCGATCTGGTGCTGAAGCGCGGCATGTTGACCGATTCCAGCGTGTTGCAGTGGTTTCTCGACGCCTTCAATCAGCGCAGCTTCAAAGCCTCTGACGTCAACGTCATCTTGATGAACGAAAAAAGCGAACCGCTGCGCACCTGGAAAATCGCGCATGCCATCCCTAAGAAATGGCTGGTCAGCGACTTGAACGCCAACGAAAGCGCGGTGGTAATCGAAACCCTGGAACTGACCTACCGCTATTTCACCATTCAATAGTAAACAGGCTGCGCTAAGTTATGCCCATCGAGATCAAAGAGCTGCATATTAACGTCACGATAGACGCTACGGCCCAAACTCCGAATGCCGCTGGCCCGGCCGGCGGCGGTGCGGCCGGAGGTAATGCTCCTGTCGACAAGGACGCCATCATCGCCGAGTGCGTCGATCAGGTTCTGCAGATCCTGCAAAACAAAAAGGAACGCTGATGGCCCTGGAAAAGATGCTGATCCTGGCTTTCGAAACCGCGCAGGACGCCGAAAGCGGCGGCCGCGCCGAAGCCAAGGCCGAATTCGAAGCCCTGATCAACCCGGAAAGCTACACCCTGGACTACAAGGTCAAGACGGCCGACAGTCAGGGCCAGGGCTCCAGCGCCGCGCAATCGCGTTTCGAATACACGCTGCCGGAAGAACTCAGCTTCGAATTCCTGTTCGATAATACCGGCATCATCGACGATAAACCAAAGCCCGACGGCATCTTCGACGACGTCAACCGCTTCCGGCAAATGCTGACCGCTTATCAGGGCGATTCGCACGAGCCTTACCACCTGAAACTGGTATGGGGCAACCTGTTGTTCAAAGGCCGGGCCGTGGAACTGGGCATCAGCTACAAGCTCTTCAATCCCGACGGCCAACCGATCCGCGCCATCGCCAAAGCCAAATTCAAGGGCAGCATCGAAGAAAAAAAGCGGGCTTTGAAAGAAAACAAAAGCTCGCCCGATCTTAGCCATATCCGCAAGGTCAAGGCCGGCGACAACCTGCCGCTGATGTGTCAGCGCATCTACGGCGATCCCAAGTATTATCTGCAGATCGCCCAGATCAACGGCCTGCATAACTTCCGCCATCTCGTGCCCGGCACAGATCTGATCTTTCCGCCGCTGGCCAAAACCGATAAAGCCTCGTGACTAACCAATCGACCATTCCAACCCCGGCCTCGCCCGATGTCTGCACGGCGGCGATTCTGATCGACGGCACAGAAATTTCCGGCGAATTCCATGTGCTGTCGATCTATGTCAGCCGAGAGCTCAACCGCATCCCTTCCGCCACGATACTGTTGCAGGACGGCGAGGCGGCAAAAAGCACCTTTACCGCCAGCAACACCGAACATTTCATCCCCGGCAAGGCCATAGAGATCCAGCTCGGTTACCGCGCGCAGAACGAGACTGTGTTCAAAGGCATCATCGTCAAACACAGCATTAAAATCCGCAAAAACGGCAGCCAGTTGAGCATCGACTGCCGCGATGAGGCGGTGAAAATGACCGGAGGCGCAAAAAGCCGCTATTACCTGGACAAAAAGGACAGCGACATCATGGAGGAAGTCATCGATGGCTATGGCCTGCAAAAAGAGGTCAGCGCCACTCAGGTCGAGCTGAAGCAAGTCGTGCAATACGATGCCAGCGATTGGGATTTCCTGCTCTGCCGCGCCGAAGCCAACGGCATGGTCATCAAAATCGAGGACGGCAAAATCGGCATCGCGCCGCCCGCCGCCAGCGCCGCCTCTGTACTGAGCGTGCAATACGGCGCCAGCCTGCTGGAGCTGGATGCCGAAATCGACGCCCGCTGGCAAAGCCCCGGCATCAGCGCGCAAAGCTGGAACGCCGCCGATCAGGAAGTCCTCAGCACCGACGCCAGCGAACCGGCCACCACCGACAACGGCAATCTCAGTCCCGGCGCCCTTGCCGAGGTCATCGGCGGCGACCCCCATGCGTTGATACACGGCGGAAAACTCAGCCAGCCGGAATTACAGGCCTGGGCCGATGGCCGTCTGCTCAAGGAACGGCTGGCCAAAGTGCGCGGCCGGGCGAAATTTACAGGCTTTGCCGGCGTCATGCCAGACAAGGTGATCGAAATCACCGGCATCGGCGAGCGCTTTGAAGGCAAATTGTACGTTTCAGGAGTACGCCACGGCTTTGCCAAAGGCAACTGGGAAACCGATGTGCAACTGGGCCTGAATCCGGAAATCTGCGCCGAAACCTTCAATCTGCGTCCGTTGCCGGCCGCCGGATTACTGCCGGCCATCAGCGGCCTGCAAATCGGCATTGTCACGGTACTGGAAAATGACCCGGACGGCGAAGACCGCATCAAACTGCGCGTGCCGACGATCAGCATGTCGGAAGAAGGCATCTGGGCCCGTATCGCCACCCTAGATGCAGGCAAGGAACGCGGCACCTTTTTCCGCCCCGAAATCGGCGATGAAGTCGTCGTGGGTTTTCTTGACGACGACCCGCGCCACCCGGTAGTGCTGGGCATGTGCCATAGCAGCGCCAAGCCCGCTCCGGAACCGGCCAAGGACGATAACCACCGCAAGGGTTATGTCAGCCGCGAAAAAATGAAGCTCACGTTTGACGACGAGAAAAAGGTTATTACCCTGGAAACCCCGGGCGGCAACAAGATCCTGCTCTCGGAGGAAGACAAAGGCATACGTTTCGAAGACCAGAACGGCAACAAAATCACGCTGGACGATAACGGCATCGTCATTGAAAGCAGCAAAGACCTGATCCTGAAAGCCAGCCAGGACATCAAGCAAGAAGGCATGAACATGGAATTGAAAGCGCAAACCGCACTTAAAGCCACCGGCACCAGCAGCGCCGAAGTCTCCGGCGCCAGCACCAGCATCAAAGGCAGCGCCACCACGGTGATTCAGGGCGGCCTGGTCCAGATCAATTAGGAGACAGCCATGCTTCCCACCGCACGCGTCAGCGACATGATCGTCAGCCCGGCTACCCAGGGCGCCCCTACCCCGATTATTCCGCCCGGTGCGGCCACGGTGATGATCGCCGGCCTGCCGGCGGCGCGCATGGGCGACAGCTGCGGCGCCGATGCCATTATCAAAGGTTCGGCAACCGTAATGATCGCCGGTCTGCCGGCTGCAAGAATCGGCGACTCAACAGCCGCCGGCGGCGCCATTCTGCCGCCTGGGGCCACGACTGTATTAATCGGCGGCTGACATCATGGCAAACTCTTTTCTCGGCCGCGGCTGGTCTTTCCCGCCCACCTTTAATCGCAGCAATGCCGGCGTCGAGATGCTGGCCGAGGAAGCCGATATTGCGTCCAGCCTGGAAATCCTGCTCAGCACCCGCCCAGGCGAACGGCTGATGCTGCCGCAGTACGGCTGTAATCTGGATGAGCTGTTGTTCGAAAACCTGGACACGCGCATGAAGACATTGATGGCCGACAAAATCGAATCCGCCATTCTCTATTTCGAGCCGCGCATTCTGCTTGACGGTGTAAGATTGCGCGAAGATCAACAGTTGGAGGGCGTGGTGTTGATCGAGATCGATTACCGGGTCAAAACCACCAACTCCCGGTTCAACTTCGTCTATCCCTACTACAAAACAGAGGGCACCGACATTAACCTCACTACAACCGTCAATTTGCTACCTGATGGGGCCTGATGATGGCGAACGATTGCAATCAGAACACCAACCCGTTGAAGCTGATCCATGAGGGCACACGCCAGGATCAACGCTTCCTCGCCGAACTGGACCCGGCTTACGCGCCTGTCGATGCTCACAAACTGCAACATGCGCTGGTGTTTGCCAAAGCCTATGCCCGGCATCTGCAATTTTACGATGCCGGCCATAACGTCAGCGGCACTTGGGAGGATTTTTTCGGCGGCAATGACGCGGTGTTGCTGGCGATTGCCGCAACCCAGGATATTGGCCATTACCAGAACACCCTCAAAACCAGTTTCGATTTTTTAAATCACCGCAGCAACGCTGCCTCCGGCGCAGACAGCAGCGCCGAGAAAAGCCGCAAAGACAACGCCCTGAAGCAGCACTTAGGCTGCCTGTTCAGCGCCATCGCCAGCCTGGCTGCGCAGCTGGATCAGCTAAAATCGCAGTTAAGTGAGCAAAACCCGCTCAAACCGGTGCTGGGCAATCTGATTCGCAGCCAATTGGCAACGAGTTTCCGGAACCTGATCGCTTATCACAAAGCCTTTCCCGGAACCGATCCGGTGTTTGCCGATGCGCGTCCGGAACTGATGATTTTAGGCGCCAGCGCCGGTGTTTTCAGAGCCATCGAGCAGGCCAGTTTCTCCAGCGACTGGATGGCCGGCGACCACGCCAACTGGAGCGATTATGTCGCAGCCATTGTGCCGGATGCTTCGTTATACGGGAGCAGTGGCGATGTGTTCGAGCGCCTCAACCATATCGCCACCCACAATCTGTTTACCGCCATTTTCGATCAGTTTCTGAAAGCCTACGCCCGCAGCGTCGGCGATGCGCAGCAGGCGTTGCAAGACAACCTGAGCCAGCGCAGCGATCATGAGCCTCACTACGCGTTGTTTCTGGCATTTCTGCAACTGTTCGAACATGCGCGGGCCGAAGTCAACACGCTGACCAGACGCCATCTGGATTTTTATTATCGGGAAGTGCTTAAACTCAAGGAAAAACCCGCCGAGCCGGGCCAGGTTCATCTGCTGGTGGAACTGGCCAAACAGGCCGACACCCGCCTGATTAATCGCGATACGCTGTTCAAAGCCGGCAAAGATGCGTCAGGGAAGGAAGTGGTTTATGCCGCTGACCGCGATTTTGTCGCCAACCGGGCTAAAGTCACGGCCCTGAAAACCGTTTATCACCATAGCGACGTCGGCGAAACCGGCCTGAAAAACCAGCACAACGGCCGCTTGTTCGCCTCGTCCGTCGCCGATTCTGATGACGGCCTGGGTGCCAAGCTGACCTCGGCGGATCACTCCTGGCATCCGTTCTTCAACAAAGTTTACAGCCTAGGGGCGCTGAGCGAGATCAGAATGCCCAAGGCCGAAATCGGCTTTGCGCTGGCCTCACATTATTTGTTGCTGTCGGAAGGCCATCGCACGATCACGCTGATCTTTCCGGCCCCGTTGCCCGACCGCATCGGCAGTACGGATCTGCTCTGCTTTGTCAGCGGTAAAAAGGACTGGATTCCGGTAACGGCAAGCCTGCCCCATAAACAGCAAATCGTGTTGACGCTGGACGGCTCGGCCCCTGCCATCACCCCTTATCTGGCTAAAGTCCATGGTTACAGTCTGGATACCGATTTGCCGGTATTATTGGTAAAGCTGGCCCACGATTCAGGCCGCGATTTTGCCTATGACAAGCTGAAAACGTTGCGCCTGAACCAGATTCTCCTGACCGTTACGGTAAATGATCTGAAAACGCTGACGGTCAGCAACGATTTCGGCCCGGTCGACACCGGCAAGCCGTTTCAACCTTTTGGCGCTTTGCCTGTGTCCAACAGCAGCCTGATTATCGGTTGCAAGGAAGCCTTCCAGAAGCGGCTTGCCGAATGCACGCTCAAGCTGAAATGGCAGAATCCTCCTGCACCCTACCCCGACGCCAAAGACGTAGAAATAGGTGTAGAGTTTCTGAAAGCCGGTACCTGGGAGGAGATCAAGGACCTGCAATTCCCTGTCACCGGCAGCCAGTTGAAGCTGACGGATGATCTGAGCCGCGCGTTTGCCGATATCCCCGGCTTTTCAACATCGACTGCCATTGACGATGCCTGTTCAAGCCGCCCGTCTGCCAATGACCCGAATTCTCAGGCTAAGACAATTACTCACACAGCCGATCTGAGCCAGCTGTTTGTCGATGCCCCCGATCTTTCAGCGCCGACACCTTTCGACACGGCATCCCGGCACGGCTATTTACGGTTAAAACTGCTGCAGGACTTTGGGCAGAGCCAATATGAACAAGCCTTGATCGATTACATCACCGGCTCTGCCACCAAGACTGCCAGAGTTACTGGAGACGCTGCCAAATCAAAGCCAGTCCCGCCCGTAGGCCCTTTCATCAGTGAGCTGACGCTGGACTATACCGCTGCGCAACTTCTGGCGTTTAAAAGCGTAGATCAAGCCGACTTCGAAATCCGCCAGGCGCGCTTTTTCCATCTGGCGCCGTTCGGGCAGGCCGAACAGCATCCGTTTCTGAAAATCGCCGCGCCCGATCCGGCTATTTATTTGCTGCCGCAGTTCAAGCACTTTACTGATCCCGCCGGTCAGGCGGCCGAATTCTACATCGGCGTCAGTGATCTCAATCCGGGGCAAAATCTGGCGCTATTATTTCAGGTAGCTGAGGGTACCGCCGATCCGTTATCCGTCAAACCGAAACCGCAGCATATCCACTGGAGTTATCTGCGCGACAACGAATGGATAGACTTTGCCGCCAACGCTATCCAGGACGGCAGTCATGAACTGCTGCATTCCGGAATCATTACTTTGCAGATACCCGCCGATGCTTCCGCGGCCAATAGCCTGCTGCCTGCCGGGCAGTACTGGATCAAGGCCGCCGTCGCCAGCGAGAGCGATGCCGTCTGCCGTCTGCAACAGGTTGCCGCCCAGGGCTTAACCGCCACCTTCAGCAACCGGGATAACGACCCGGCGTTTCCGGCCACTGCCCTGGCAGCCGGCTCCATCCGCAAACTTGCCATCCCGGACGCCGCTGTCAAAAGCATACACCAGCCGTTTCCCGGTTTCGGCGGCAAGGGCGCCGAGCAAGCCGATGCCTTTTACACCCGCGTCAGCGAACGCCTGCGGCATAAAGACCGGGCCATCGCGCTCTGGGACTATGAACACCTGATTCTGGAAGCGTTTCCGCAAATTTATCAGGCCAAATGCCTGAATCATACCTATTATGACCAGGACAACGGCAGGAACATCTATCGCGAACTAGCCCCCGGCCATGTCACGGTCATTACCGTTCCGAACCAGCAATTTCACAACGAGCGCGATCCGCTGCGACCTTACACCAGCCTGGGGCTTCTGGAAGAGATCAAAACGTTTTTGCAAAAACGGCTGCCGGGGACGGTCCAGCTGCATGTCAAAAACCCTCAGTTCGAAGAAGTCGAGGCGCGTTTTAAAGTCTGTTTCAACTCAGGCCTGGACAAAGACTTTTACACCAGCCGGTTAAATCAGGCCATCACCCGTTTTCTCTCGCCCTGGGCATTCACTGAAGACGGCAGCCCCAACATTGGCGGCAAAGTTTATCGTTCGGTATTGCTCAATTTCGTTGAGGAACTGCCTTACGTCGATTATGTGACCGATTTTCAATTGGCCCATCGCTATCCGATCCAGAGCGGCGACGGCACTGAAACCAGCATTGCCGACAATGCCGTGATTACCGGCTCCAAAGCGATTTCCATACTGGTTTCCGCCCGGCGGCACACCATCACCCCTATTGATCCGGTTCAGCAATCAAGCACCGGCGCCGCCTGTCCGTGTGAATCTGTATGAGCAAGATACCTGACACCCTAGAAAAACATGCCGAGCTTTCGCCCGCTGCCGACTACTACCGTCTGCGCCGGGAGGGCATCGGCTTTATCGCACAATTGGCCAGTGACACGTGGACCGATTACAACGCCCATGATCCAGGCATTACCCTACTGGAAAGCCTGTGCTATGCCATTACAGATGTCGCTTACCGCAGCCAGTGGCCGATAGCCGATCTGCTGACATCTGCCGCGCCGCCGGCAAACGCAGCTCACCCCTACCCCGATCAGGCCTTTTTTACTGCCCGCGAAATCCTGACCGTCAACCCGGTAACTCCTGATGACTTTCGCAGGCTCCTGATCGATCTGGACGTGGTGCGCAATGCCTGGGTATTCAGCCAATCTTGCAGCTGCGATTTTGATTATTACGCCTGGTGCGACAAAAAACACCAATTGCGGCTTGGCTATAACGCGCCGCAAACCGAGCAGCAGACGCCGGTGAAAGTGGCCGGTCTGTACGACGTTCTGCTGGAGCTCGAAGCCGATCCGGAACTCGGCGATCTCAACGATCACAAGATTACCGCCAGCTATCAGGTCTTTGACAGCGAAGGCCGCCCCCATGCCACGCTCGTAGAACTGCGCTTTCCGCATTGGCAGACGTTGCAGCCCGAGCAGCAAGCGCCGTTTTTCAGCGACGCGCCGCTCTCCGCACTGACCGTCACCCGGCTGGGGGCCAACAAAAGTTACGATGTTCTCAGCGATGATACTAAAGAAACGGATTCAGAAAAGGACAACTACCTGCGCGATCACTGGCGCCAGGTCTTCTATGTCAGTTTCACGATCGATTTCAGCGACAATCAGCAATCAGTCATCGAACATGCCGCGTTGCGCATGTTCGGCGATGCCGCCAGCCGAAACCTGACCACGCTGGCGCAGCTGACAAACATACTGGAGGATGCCGGCGCCTCGGGCTTGCTGCAGCGCTACCGCCACAAACTCAAAGTCGCCCGCCAAGCGGTAAATAGCGCCAAACAGGCATTGCAGCAGCATCGCAATCTGGATGAAGACTACTGTCATGTCAAGGTGGTGGATATCGAAGATGTGGCAGTCTGTGCAGACGTAGACGTCAGGCCGGATGCCGATATCGAACGGGTGCAGGCCCGGATCTGGCTTGCCATCGAACAGTATTGCAATCCGCCGCTGGAGTTCTACAGTTTACAGGAACGGCTAGCCGACAATGCGCCGGTGGAAGACATATTCAACGGCCCCGCCTTAAGTAACGGCTTTATCGGCGATGAGACGCTGGCCGCCTCCCAGTTAAGAACGGTGCTGCGCACCTCGGACATCATGAACCGCTTGATGGATATCGACGGCATCGTCTCGGTCAACAACCTGCTGCTGACCAAATACGACGCAGAAGGCAACCCGGCCACAGGCGCCTCCGATCCCGGTTACGGCACAGACAACAGCAACAAAGTCAGCGCCAACTGGCAACTGTTGATCACGCCGCAGCACCAGCCTCGCTTCCATCGGCACTTGTCGAGCTTTGTGTTTTTCAAAGACGGCCTGCCGCTTCGGCCCAGAGCCGACGAAGCCTTGTCAACCTTGATACAGTTGCGCGGCGAACAGAACCGTCCCAAAGTGCGCTCCCAAACGGCAGATGGTGAAGATCTGACCGCGCCTGCCGGCGTATTTCGCGACCCGCTCGACTACTATCCGCTGCAATACGGCCTGCCCCCGGCTTACGGAGTAGGCGCTGAAGGCTTGCCCACCCACGCCTCAGAGCAGCGCCAGGCCCAGGCCAAGCAGCTTAAGGCCTATCTGCTGGTATTCGAACAAATCATTGCCAATGCGCTGGCGCAAATAGGCCAATGCGCGGAATTGTTCTCGCTCGACCCGGCGGTACAGCGCAGTTACTTCGTCAATTGCCTGAACGAAGAGATCATCAAAGGCTATAACGATGTGACCGATGGCCTGAACCTCGACGCCTTGGAAAAAATGACCGAAACCGAAGAGGAGTTTCAGCAGCGCCGCAACCGCTTTCTCGACCATTTAATGGCCCGCTTCGGTGAACAATTCAGCGAATATGCGTTGCTTTTAACGCGCCGGCAGGGATTGCCCTTCGCGCAACGCCGTCTGATCGAGGACAAACTGACATTTCTGAAAGCCTATCCTGCCGTCAGTTCTAACCGCTACCGGGCCTTCGACTATAAAACGCCCGGCATGCAAGGCAATGCGGCGGGGCTTAAAAAACGCGTCGCGCTGCTGTTGGGCTTTCCTGACCTGGACTTTGCCTGGACCCAAACCGAGCCTGACGAGGCAGGCTACGCAATCGCCTACCAACTGAAAGATACGTACCGCATCTGGTTTGAAGGCGACGTTAAACTCGAGACCGATACGCCAGAGGCAGCGCGACAGCTTGCCTACGCCAGACTGATTGCCGCATTCAGCAAAGCGGACGCATATCTGATCGAACCGGCAGGCGCTGACAGCCTTGAATACCATCTCTTGCTGCAAGATGCGGACGGCCAGCCGCTCGGGCAATCCGCCGACCTATTCGCCAGCAAAAGTCAGGCCGAGGCATTTAAAGACGAATTGTTAAGCTGGAGCGCCGATCAACGCGCCGTCATCGTCGAGCATCTATTGCTGCGCCCCAAATTTCCAGGCGATGCGCTCTATCCTGCCTGCTCCAGCGGCGACTGCGCGGTCTGCGGCGACGAAGATCCCTATTCATTCCGTTTAACCTGGGTGATGCCCGGCTGGACAGCGCCTTACAACAATGACCTGGAAATGCGCGGCTTTGCCGAACGCACCATCCGCAAAGAAATGCCGGCGCATCTTCTGGCCAAAATCTGCTGGGTGGCGAACGACGGTTTCAGCCGGGACGAGGCGCTGATCCAGAGCCTGTCTGCGTGGTTAATCGCCAAAACCGCCGCTCCCGATGCTAAAGCTTTGACGAGGCAACAGGCCGACAACTGCACCCTGGCCATCTATACCTTGTTCGACCAGACATTTACCGACTGGCATCAAAACAACGCCGCCACGTTTTTCCAGCCGGATGTGCTGAACAACCAATTGCAGACCTTATTTTCACCGCTGACAACCGACGGGCTTGACTGCGCCGCCCAGCTCGACAGTGCGCAGTGGGCCGAGATTAAAGCGTCGATGACCAAGTATTTTCAGCAACGGGTTATCGGCGGCTGGCAATTCGAGCGTTTCCAACAAGCCTGGCAGCAATGGCTGGATGTCAATCGGCGCTTCGATTGGAGCGAGGAACGGCTTTCCGAGCAGGTGCGCGTCATCCTCAAAGCCGGCCGGCTTGACGGTCCTGTGGCCGATTTATGCTCATGCAGCGCCAGCATTCTCGGCAGCTACGGTGAACATTTCCATCAATGGCTGAACGGCAAAATGCTCAACCGCGTTATTCCTCAGCCGTGGAATGCGCAGGATTTCGCCGATTTCACGCCTTTGACCCTCTATTTGCCGGCGCTTTGCAGCGGGCTGACCTTCAAGCCGGGCACCGCGGAAAAGCTCCAGCAGTTGCTTGATAGCCGCTACGCCGGCTACCGGGAAGTCTCTTACGCCTTGCACCAAGTCGTCACCTTATTGGCCGCATTGAACAATACCTATCCGCAAGCCACTTTACATGATTACGATGACGGTAGTGATCAGAACCCGGTACGGCTAGGCAGTACCGCTCTTGGTTCGCAGCACACCTGAACTCGGCCCTATTCAACCATCTGATAACGGTAACATCGCCATGCAACCACAACAAACCAGCTATCCGGTCTTCGAAGCCAATCAGGTATTGACTAACGCGCATCTCAACCAGCTGTTCGGCTATCTGGACGATCAGCAGCGGCTGACGCGGGCCAATCTGACCGGCATCGGCATCGTTTGCGGCCTGGACATCGCGCTGGACAATCCTGCCGCACCCACCAGGATTTTTCTGTCCAAAGGCTGCGGGATTACCTCCGAAGGCTATTTGCTGGCAGAGCCGCAGGAAAAACTGGAGCTGGTCGCCTATCGCCAGTTAGACGCTGACGAAGACCTGCATTATCTGCCGTTCAAAGACAACAATACTCAGTTTGCACTCTGGGAATTGTTGACTGCCGAGTCGCTGGGCGATGCCAATGTCAACCAGTTGACTGAAGCACCGGCTGGTTTTCTGGATGATAAAGCGCTGGTGCTGATGCTGGAACTCAAACAAGCTTCATTGCGTAATTGCAGCCCCAATAACTGCGATGACAAGGGCTCCGAGGTTGAAGTCAAAGTCCGGCGCCTGCTGGTAGAGCTGAACAAGCTGACTGCCTATACTCCGCTGCAACTGCCGGAAATCCCGCTGGCGCGCGTTCATTTTGCTGCACCGGCAGACTTACAGAATTACCAGCAGGTTTATAAGAATTTTTTTGCTAAACAGACGGATGCAAAAACCGCCGTCAGCCGCCTGCTGGATGCCATCAACCAAAGCTACGGCCATCTGAAACTCCTGATCCCGGACCTGGACAATGCAGCACTGGCCCAGCTGGATCAGCAGTTCGATTTTCCGGCCGACAAGCCGGCGATCCAGTATTACTACGACTGGCTGCGCGACTTGACCGCCGCCTATCATGAGCTTCGGGCCGCGCTGATGCAGGCCGTGCCGGAATGCCTGCCGGATGCAAGCCTGTTTCCGCGCCATCTGGTATTAGGCGCCCTAAAAAATTCCGTCAATCAGCAATACCGCAGCCGGTTTTTGCCTTCGCCGGCACTGGTCCTTGCCGAAAACAGACGCGGCGAGCTGCGCTTTTTGTTCGAGCGGCTCCTGCGGATGGTGCAAGACTTCAATATTTTACCGGACGAGTACAATGCAACTCCTCCAAAAATCACCCCCAGCCAGTCTGGTTATCGCCATCTGTCCGGCAAGGCGCTGCCGTTCTATTACCGGCCGGAACTGCGCCCTTACTGGGACGCCAGCCGCAAAGACTGGCAGGCCCGGAACATTCTCTCCTGGCATGAATATGCCGATAGCCCCGCGCATGTTCGCCAGCCGCTGGATTATGATCTGGAAGCGTACAACTTTTTAAGGGTAGAAGGCCATGTCGGCAAAAATCTGCTGACTGTCACCACCACTCTCGGCGAGCTGATCAAAAACCACCGTTTGCCGATTTCCATTCTCTATCTCAGCACTGATACCATAGGAAATTTTCTGGAAAGACACCCTGGCCTGGAGCATCAGGCAGGTGCTCTGCGCGATGGTACTTTTGTGGTGTTATATGGCGGAAGCGGAATCAACGCCAATATCGTACTCGCCGATTTCGCGCTGCCTTACCGCATAGAACGCGTTGAAGCTTCGGCTGACCTGTGCAAGGTGACGGTAAATGAGTGCTCATACCCATGGTTCGACAGCAGAAGGCACTTGGGCAACTTGGCCCGCCGTGATTATTCCGGGTCCAAGGAAGCCGATAAAGACCTCCTGGCCGATAACTATGTCATCGTCGTCTACCGCTACGAAATTCAGGGACAGCCCCTTATTCCCAAACAAATCAGCGTGCCTATTCAGGAACTCATTAACGGACAGATTGCCGCTATAGCCCGGAGATTGAATCAGGCCTTCCCCAACGGAGTGGTGTTCGATTATGACCGCGCTAGCGATAAGTTGATTATTCGCTATTTTGCCGACCAGACGTTCCGTATCGAATGGGGCGGGCTGCAAGGCAACCAGATCCGCTACGCCTACACTCCCGACGGTGTGTATCGCTGGCAAAAAGGCGCATGGGAACCTCTCGGCCATTTACCGCAGTATAAAGTCACATGCCGCTTGCGTGATGAATACCACGCCGGTGAATACCAATGGCTGCAGGAAAACGCTCACCATCAGGCCAAGTATCCATCTCCGAGCGCAACCATGCCGACGGAACAGGATCTGATTGACTGGGAAGGCATGATCAAGCTCAGAGCATCCAAGCCTTTGCCGGCATCGGTGCAGAATCTGCTGGGAAGCATCGGAAAGGCTATAGACGAAGCTTATAATGTAGGAGGTCTGACTGTCGAAGCCGTGTTAATAGGCCCGTGGGCCAACGGCAGTTGGGTATCCCGGACAGCATCGGAAAACAGTTTTCCTACAGGCTTTTCCGGCTTGCGCGAGAAAATCACCGGCAAAAAAATCAATCAGCATAGTGATATAGATTTACTGATCCACACAGAAGATAAATCGATTAAACGAGAAGACATTATGGCTATCCTAAGCGATTACTCGGTAAGCGGCTATGCCATCAATATTATTTTCGGCAAGAAGGATGCCCAGAAATGGTAATAGCTGCTGTGATTGATTGGAGAGAAGGGAAGTAGGCGCTTTCGGGTGTTACCTTATGCGCCCCTGAGGATATGCCTATCCGACTTCCAGTGTCTGAACGATAGCATAATAATAGAAATCGGTACAAGAATTTTTATGAGCGGCAACCATCATATCATCGAGCGGCAAAGTCTCCACGTCACCCTGAAAGGAGACGAGAGCAAAGCCTGGGAATTACATAACCAGCTGCTGAATCTTTGCAACACATGGCTGACGCCCAAATTGGCTGGCCTGCTGGACGCTTATGCCCCGCAAGACGCTCACTTGGTTGTTGAACGCATGGAAATCGATGTCGGCACTCTGGCTGCCGACCGGCTGGAAGACAATTTACCCGCCGCGATAATCCAGGCGATCGAACACTGGCTGCAGGATTCCCCGCACCGGATTCACCCGTTGCCGCAGAACGATCCCGATCAGGAACAGACAGGTGCAATCCAATATAAAACTGAGCCGCAGGCGGCCCTGGAAGCATTGGTTTACTTCGCCAGAACCGGCAGGCTCCCCTGGTCTTTTCGTCTGCCGGAAGGACAAAATCTGGAGCAATTTCTGCTCAATAGCTGGAAGCAAGCGACACCGCTGGCTGATGCCGATTTGCTTGCCGCTTTGACCACGGCGGATGCAGCCAAACGTTTTTCGCTACAGTTCTCAACAACGTTTTTAGACACCTTGCTAACATACCTGGCGCCTGCTGTTAACGAAATCGCCCATAAGCTTTTACAGACTCTGGCCAGCCAGCCATTGCCAGCGGACATCGCCAGAGCGCTGCAGTCTCAAATCTGGCAAACGGCGTTTATGCATGCAAAGCAACCTTCAGCCCTCACTGACATACAGATGATCCGCGACATCTGGCAAGCGCTGCCTGCAGATTGCAAACATCAGCCAGCGTTGATTGGCTGGCTGAGGCGACACTGGCCTGAAGCTTTAAGCGATGAACAGCAGCAACCGGGAGAATCCAGGCGAAGTCCATTAACTGTTACAGTCGCGTCAGAATTCGACATTGCGCATGCAATAGAAACCAGCGACACCCCAAAGTCAGCGGTGACTTCGGCAGCAACTGACGCGCCACATGAGACTGCCGGTTCCTTTGTTCAAACCCAGCTCACTGGTCCATCCGGCAATGCCAATGCGAAACAGTCGTCCTCTACCCCGCAAACAAAACCAGACGCATCGGTTGAGATTTCAACGTCAGCTATGACATCGGCAGCAGCCGACGCACCACCTGACGAGACTGCCGTTTCTCTTGCTCAAGCCCAATTTTCCAGCCTATTCAGTAATGCCGATGCAGAACAATCAGCCTCTGCCCTGCCAATAAAGCCAGTCGCATCGGTTGAGATTTCAACGCCAGCCGCGACATCGACAGCAGCCGTTGCGGCACCTGACGAGGCCGGCCCATTTGCCCAAGCTCCATTTTCCAACCTATCTGGTAATGCTGCAGGACAGCTCGCCTCTGCCCCGCCAATAAAACCAGGCGCACCGACTGAGACTTCAACGTCAGCTATGGCATCGATAGCCGCTGGCGCAGCACCTGATGAGATTGTCGGCTCCCTTGCCAAAAACCAATCTCTCAACCTCTTCGGTAATACCGATGCACAACAGTCGGCCTCTGCTCCGTCAATAAAGCCAGGCGCACCGGCAGGGACTTCAAATGTTATGGCTAGCGAAAATATTTACATCAACAACGCAGGTTTGGTTCTGTTGCACCCGTTTCTCCCGCAATTTTTCAGAGCATTAAACATTGTTGTTGGCGACCAGCTCATTGCCCCGGATCGGGCATTGTCTCTGCTGCATTTTTTAGGCACGGGCCAGCTGGTCGCGCCCGAATATGAGCTGGTTTTACCTAAAGTGCTATTAAATTTGGCGTTGGAAACGCCTGTGGATACCAATTCCCCTTTAACGGCAGAAGAAACCGAAGAAGCTACTGCGCTGCTTGAAGCTGTGATCCGTCATTGGGCTGCCTTGAAAGGCACCAGCGACGACGGTTTGCGGGGAACGTTCCTGATCCGCCCCGGCAAAATCAGCTTGCGTGATGACGGCGACTGGCGCTTACAGGTGGAAAACAAAGCCTACGATATTTTGCTGGACCAGCTGCCCTGGGGTATCGGCATGATAAAACTGCCCTGGATGCATCGGATGCTTTGGGTGGAGTGGCGCTATTGACCTCATGTTGACGGGTAGAAGAAGATGAAATCGAGCTCAGAAAAATCGACCGGCACTGCCTCAAAGACGGCAACCCAAACGCCGAGCCAGCCTTTTTTCGCCAAAGCAGGCGGCGGTGACTTTTTCGCGCCGGCCAGCCAGTCTTTCACCGCCTCCGTGCAGATGAAAATGGCGGTGAACAAACCCGGCGACAAGTTCGAGCAGGAAGCCGATAAGATGGCCGACAAAGTCATGCGCATGCCAGCCCCGGCGCCGACAAAAGAAGAAAAACTTCAGCGCCAACCGGAAGAAAAATTACAGAAAAAGGAAGAAGAAAAAATACAGAAAGCAGTCATGCCTGAGGAGAAGCTTCAGAAAAAAGAGGACGAAAAGATACAGAAAGCCCCGGCTGCCGAAGAAAAGCTCCAACGTAAAGATAGCGCCGGCGCTCCTACTGTAAATTCAGGCATACAATCGGCGATTCAAAACAAAACCACAGGCGGGCAACCGCTCCCCAGCGATATCCGCGACTACATGGAGCCAAGGTTCAATGCCGATTTTAGCAACGTGCGCGTCCACAGCGACCCCGAATCCGCAAGCCTTAGCAGCCAATTGAGCGCGCGGGCATTCACCCATAAAAACCACATCTTTTTCTCCCGGGGCCAGTACCAGCCCGGCGGCAGCGACGGCAAACAACTCCTGGCCCACGAATTGACCCATACCATCCAGCAAGGCCATGCCATACAGCGCAGCCCGCAGGTCAGCACTACGGCTACGCCTCCGCCTGTGCAGCGAGGCCTCCTGGATAGTCTGAACCCGCTCGAATACCTGATCGATAAGGCTCTAGGCTTTATCGCTGATAACGCCGCTGCGATTCCCGGTTTCACGATGCTCACTGTGGTCATCGGCTACAACCCGATTACCCGGGCCGCCGTCGACCGCAGCGCCGGCAACATTCTCAAAGGCGCCATCGAAATGATGCCGGGCGGCGCCTACATCACCCAGGCGCTGGCCAACCACGGCGTATTCGACAAGGTCAGCGTGTTCGCCGCGCAGCAGTTCGCCGCGCTGAGCGACATCGGCAGCAATATTTGGCAGGACATCAAACAGTTCGTCAAAAAATTCTCAGTCACTGACCTCGCCGACCCCGGTGCAGTATGGGAGCGCGGCAAAAAAATCGTCACTGCGCCTATTGGACAGATCAAGGCATTCGCCGTTGGACTTAAAGATGGCATGATCACTTTGGTCAAGGACGCCATTCTCAAACCCATCGCTGCGTTCGCCAAGGCCAATGCCCCCAATGGTTACGATCTGTTGTGCGCCGTCCTGGGCAAGGACCCGATAAGTGGCGAGCCGGTACCGCAGACGGCCGAAAACCTGATCGGTCCGTTCATGAAATTGATCGGCCAGGAAGAAGTCTGGCAAAACATGCAGAAAGCCAATGCCATTGCGCGCGCATGGGCCTGGTTCCAGAATGCCTTGGGTACGGTAAAAGGCTTTGTACAACAGGTTCCGGCGCTGTTCATCGCCGCCTTCCAGGCATTGGAGTTTATCGATATCGTGCTGTTGCCGAACGCTTTTAACAAGCTCAAATCGGTATTCGGCGGTTTCGCCGGCAAGTTCATCAGTTGGGCGGGCAACGCCGTCTGGAATCTGCTGGAAATTATCTTCGACTCCGTCAAGCCGGGCGCGATGGCCTATGTCAAACGCGCAGGCGCCGCTCTCAAGAGCATACTGAAAAACCCATTGCCTTTTGTCGGCAATCTGGCAAAAGCAGCCAAAGCCGGCTTTGAAACGTTTGCCGGCAATATCGGCACTCACCTTAAAGCCGGACTGATCGATTGGCTGACCGGTTCTCTCAATGGCGTATATATTCCCAAAGCGCTTTCACTGCCGGAATTGGGCAAGTTTGTGCTCAGCGTGCTGGGCATTACCTGGCCCAATATCCGCGCAAAAATTGTCAAGGCAATGGGGCCTAAGGGCGAAGCGATTATGTCAGGGATCGAAAACGGGGTTGAAAAAGGCTATGAAATTATTGTCAAACTGAAAAATGGCGGGCCGGTTGCGATCTGGGAGATGATCCAGGAGAAACTTGCCGACCTCAAGGATACGGTCGTCAGTGGGATCATCGGTTTTGTAACCAATGCCATCATTACAAAAGCCGTTCCCAAACTCGTCGCCATGTTTATTCCCGGCGCCGGTTTTATCTCGGCAATTGTCTCGATTTATGACATCGTCATGGTGATAGTGGCAAAGATGTCAAAAATTGCGGCGGTGGTAGCGGGATTTGTCAACTCCATCATGCAAATCGCCGCGGGCAATATCCGATCAGCCGCCATTATGGTATCCAACGCGCTGGCAGGGATGTTGTCTCTCGCCATCAGCCTGCTCGCCGGGCTTGTCGGTCTGGGAAAAGTCACCGACAAGATCAATGGAGTCGTCTCAAAAGCCCGCGGCGGCGTCAATAAGGCCATCGATGCGGCTCTCGCCTGGGTTGTGAAGAAGGCGAAGGACTTGTTCGGGAAGTTGTTTGGGAAAAAGGATAAGAAGGATGAGCGGACAGAAGAGCAAAAACAAAAAGCGGTAGATGATGCTTCTAAAGAAGTTGTAGCTTACACCAAAAGCACCAAAGTTAATTTTATTAAGCTGCGCTTGAAGTTAAGTTCAGTGAAATCAAAATATCAACTTACTGCTATCAAGGCAGAAAAAGTCTCAAAAGGAAAATACCAAGTAGAAGCTGTAATCAACCCTAAGAAAGGAACAGAAGTTGAAATCGATGACGATCCGAACGGATTACCTCCTGGTGCAAAAGAACCAGTAGTTAAATATACTGCAGAATCGCATAGTGGAAACAAGAGAACCTATTGTAAAGATGCCGACGTGAAAGTTTGGTTCTGGAATGAGGGAAAAGGCTCCTGGCAGGTAACAAGTGATGACAAAAAGCTGATGGAGGCAGAGAAAGCTGCAACTAGATGGCTTGCAGATAATAACAGTACATTTATTTCTCTAGTTAAAGATGACAAGCTTTTAAGTAACAGTGGTTTTGACCAGCTAGGAATTCAAGTAAATCCAACGAACAATCAAGATGAAGTGGTTATAGGTGACACAAAAGGTGCATTTGGTAAGTCACCTATTTATTTTACATATAAAGGCGTTAAAGCGGGTCGGGACAATCCTTTTTCTGCGACCACAACCAATCTTCCTGCGAATATCCTGGCGCAACGGAAAGACAATCCAGCGGCTCTTGTCAAACGCCTTGATGCCGCATTGAAAGCCGGCAATGTAACGGTTATATATTTTGTCGCTGGAAAAGCAAAAATTAGTGAAGCCACTCTCACAAAAGTGAAAGGAATGATTACCAAGAACCTGATCAAGTTGCTCACAGGATTACCATATAGTTTAACCCTGGAAGACGCCCGAAATATTGTGAAAGACATTCCCAAACCCATAGTGCAAAATATTTGACATGACTTATTCTGAACTAAAAAGTAAAGCAGATTATTACCTGAAAGAATGGGGAGATGAGAAAGAAACTTGCCCAGCTTCAGAGATTCCTTTATTGATTGCTCTGACATTTGATCCTCTTTATATTGACAATGCAATACAAATGTCTGCTTATTGGCTTCAAAAATGCCTCAAAGCGAAAACAATTGATTACAAAAATTATGGAACATTTAGTTTTATTATGAACTTTGCCAGTACATTGCATCTGTTTGGCAATAGTCAATACGACCTATTCAAAACTATTTCAAAATCGTCTCCCCCACCTGATGCCGCTTCTAAAGCGCATCACAAGCTATTGAATTACTATTTAAATGGAAATTACCCATCCAATTCAGTAAAAAAGAAAAAAAAAGAAGATATTTCATTTGAAAATTTGCCCAACAGAATTAGTCAAGTTCCCATTGATTCCTTGTATCGTTTTATACTAAACACAAACACTCCAGGATGGCACGATCGTATTCAACCCTATTTCCAACTTATTTCGCTACTGCATTTCCAAAGCAACGGCATATCAGAACAAAATCTAATTCTTAAAAAACTTAAAGAAGATTTTTTAAAGCAATTTTCTTAGGCTGATAAAAAATTAAAAATATTTCCAATGCCCCCCAATATATGACAATGAAACATTTTTACCTACTATGGACGTAGCGGATGAATTGTAGGGTGGATTTGCCTTGGCAATCCACCAACAAACGGAGCCTTAAACCGTAATGTCCCACAATGTTACTGGCCTGCTTGAAATGGCGGCTTGCCGGCGCGAAACCGCCCTACGAATTATCTTCGGATTGATTTGATGACAGGAGTTTTTACGCCGGATTATCGGCGTATTTTTGTGCCGGGCGGTTGTTATTTTTCACGATCAATTTGCTGAAACGCAAACGTATCCTGTTGATTGGACGACAATTTGGTATTCTTAAGTGTTTTTTGTCCATCCTCCGAAAACGAAAAATCGACTTGTAACTATGGCCATGCAATAGCGTCGGCATATTGCGCCACATAAGTCATATAATCATCACTATGTAAAAAGACAACACAATGGACTTAAACGCTTCCAACCTGCAACTTGCCTTTGAGTGGCTCAAAAATATCCTGGAAGGACGCTTGCGAGTGCATTTTGGGCAAACTGAAAGTTTCGAACTGCAACCACTGAATTTCTATACAGGAAACTCTTGGCTGACCCAATTCATAGCCAGCCACAATCCCGGTCTTGAAGAGTTTGCGGTGCTGATGCTGGCTATCGTGCCGCAACTGCAGCCCGGATTTTTCAGTAAAATTATCGCCGAACATTTCCCTGAAGGCGGTGATTTCCCCGAATTCGGTGGTGTCAAGGCGGCCAACCACCGGGGCATTCTCCCTACCGGAGAAACTGCGCAGTTTATTCTCGCAGGCGACAATCTTATACAACGCCTGGAGGTTCAGCGAATCCTGAGCAGCGAACATTGGTTTGCGCAAAAACGCATTCTCTGGCTTGAACCGGTGCGCGAAGGAGAACCGATAATGAGCGGCCGCTTAATCCTCGAGCCTGAAATTATTGAACAGCTTACCATCGGCGCCATCAGCAAGCCTCGTTTCAGCCTGGATTTTCCGGCAGAATACATCGATACCGAAATGGACTGGGATGATCTGGTGCTGCACCCCAATACTTTGCGGCAAATCCATGAAGTCGAAAATTGGATCAATCATAACGACACGCTACTGCATGACTGGGGCATGAAGAAAAAAATCAAACCCGGCTACCGTGCGCTGTTTTACGGACCGCCGGGCACGGGCAAAACCCTGACCGCCACGCTGCTGGGGAAGCATACCGGCAGAGACGTATTCCGTATCGACTTGTCGCGCGTGGTATCCAAATATATCGGCGAAACCGAGAAAAACCTGTCGCGGCTGTTTGATAAAGCCGAAAACAAAAACTGGATTTTGTTCTTCGACGAAGCGGATGCACTGTTCGGCAAAAGAACTGACATCCGCGATGCGCACGACAAATATGCCAATCAGGAAGTAGCCTACCTGTTGCAACGAATCGAAAACCACAACGGCTTAGTCATTTTAGCGTCTAACAAACGCGCCAATATCGACGATGCATTTATTCGACGCTTTCAATCCATTATTCATTTTCCTATGCCCCGTCTCGAAGAGCGTCATAAAATTTGGGCCCAGACTTTTCCATCCCAAATCAAGATTGCGGATGATATCGACTGGCAGCATGTTGCAGCCCGTTATGAACTGACAGGCGCTGGCATATTGAATGTTGTTCACTACTGCGCCGTCGAGCTCTTGGCATCCCAGTCAAGTACGCTAGATTTAAAGCGATTGGAATTTGCCATTCAGCGAGAGTTCGTTAAAGAAGGAAAAATCATATAACCACTATATTATATGCTGACACACCATTATTAGTCCGGCATGGCATGGGCCGTAAAGGCAACCGCTGGGATAACAGTGTTTTAAAAACCTCTTCCATACCTTGAAAACCGAGCTGGGGCTAGACAGGCGATATTCGAGTATATTGAGGTCTTTTACAACCGCGAGCGATTCACTCGGCCAATGGCTATAGGTCGCTCACAGGTTACTAATTGCTGCATAAAGCGGCTTCCGTATGTCCGGAAAAGTGTTGACGCATCGATACCGCGATTGTTTTTCCATAAATTAAGCGGGGTGATTCACATTTAACTTGCCGGACTATGTGGCCCCGTTTGTGGCCTTATTGATGGATAAATGAATCCAGCCAGAAAATTACTGTTTTAAAGGCATAAAAAAACCGGCCACCCTTTCAGGCTCAGCCGGCTTTCTTGGAATTGGTGGAGGCGGCGGGAATTGAACCCGCGTCCGCAAGCACTCCGCCGTAAGGTCTACATGCTTATCCCGCGCTTTTAATTTAACTGTTGACTACCCGTCGGGCCAAGAGGATCAACAGCGATTTCGATTGGATTTAGCGCTTCGGACTCCGAACTAAGCCCTAACGCGATCTTATGTAATATGATCCCTGAATGTTCCGAAGAACTCTGCTCGCATAAGCACAAACAGTCAGAGAAGTGGTGCAGGTTTTAAGCTGCTAAAGCCACTGAGTAGTTTTCGTCGTTTGCGAATACTTTTTTTCTGTAGGATTTACGAGGTGTACAGTCCTCGGCATGCACTTAAGGTTTCGCTACCCACGTCGAAGCCAGGTCGCCCCCTTAACTTGCGTATTGTAATTGATAAGAGTCAATTTTGCTAAAAAGATTCCATTCATTTTAAAAAAATTTTCAGCTCTCTGAAAAATCCTTTATCTAACTCTTATTCAATTAGCATTCGTGTCAAAAGACCCTTGTCATCCCTGGATAGTTCCCGATGCTTACCATCAATTTTACAATGTTCAATAATGTCGGCGACCTGATTTACCTGCTCGGCATGTTGATGACTGAAAGTCTCTATAATTTCCGATACTTCATATTCAATCATGCTGAGCCCGTTAATCAGGCCTTTTTGAAGGCCCCGCAAGGCCGTTTTTTCCAGCGAAGGTTTCATTTTTTTCAAAATAAAAAACGGCGTCAGCCAGGTAATGGCGATCAGCAAGGTACTATGAATGGCGAAATTGACGCCTAAATATTCCTCATTGCCCGCGTTGCTGGTGTAATACACGGTGAACAGCTTGTAACCGACCCAGATGATGGCCGCGAGCGGCAGCACAATCTCGCACAAGCGCATGAATTTTAAAAAAGCGCGGTGCATGACATTGCCGGGATTGGCTAACGCCTGCCGCACAGCCAGTTCGCTCTGGCCCTGAATGATTTTCGATGCCTTTTCGCGAACCGGAGCCAACCGCTTTTTAAGCGGTGCAACCGGAATGCCTTGCTGATCAACATTCAAAACGAATTCGTCCAGACCGTCATCGAATCGCGCACTCGCCCACTCATCCCACAATCGTACATCCGAGCGGGTTGGCGAGTATTTGCCTGTGGCCGGATTGGTAATTAAATCAGCTGCGTGTTCGGCATAATAATTGGCCAGTTGCTGTATCGGCCAGACCATGCCTTGCTGCAGGATATCGGAGGTGCGTTGCCACTGTTCCTGCCACAGTTTCGGCGTCTGCTGCACAGCTTGGCTGGAGCCAAGCAATGGCATCTGGCTTTGCAGTCTTTGCCTTAAGTCGTCCTTGCGGACCTGTAAGCCTCTTTGTTCAAGTTGCTCGATGACATGTTCGGTCGCCAGCGATTCAATCGTGGCTTTTAACGATTCAAATTCATCGGCTTGCAGTTCTTCCGCGCAAACCGTCTTGAATATGATCGGCTCGTCAAATCCGGCCTTGTGCAGTTGCTGCTTGAAATCTTCATATTGGGCGGTCTGTCCCCTGTCCCACTGATTCAAAACAAACAGCCAGGCATGGCGGCCGCCTTCTGCGAGCAGCAGACGCCAGGCCTTTTCATCCCTGTAGCGTTCGGGGCTGACCACATAGACGAGCACGTCGATGTGCGGCAACCATTCCAGAACCAGCTGTTTGTTGCTCTGCTCAGTGCTGTCAAAATCCGGCATATCGATCCAGATGATATTTTTTTTCGATTCCTCATCATGCTGGGCTATTTTAATACGGTCAATCGGCAGTTTTTCGGGCAGATGCTGTATGGCGACGCTGCGGTGATGGTACAGCGTGACCTCGCGCGATGTCGGCCGCTCTATGCCGGTCCGGGCAATCGCTTGGCCGGCCAGGCGGTTCAGCAATGAGCTTTTGCCTACGCCGGTGCCGCCCATGAAAGCCACAATCAGAGGCCGGGAGCCACTATGCGCGAACAGGGTATCGGGCGTTCTTGCGTCGAACTCGCATAACTGTCTGGCAGACTCCTGGCTGATCCAGCCCGAAGCGGCAGCCTGCCCGGCCCAGCGTTTTGTTTGTTCTACTAAGTCAGAGTAATCGTAAGCCATGTCGCTTTTCTTTCAGTTGGTGTTCGGCCGCCTGCAACTGCTCGGGTGCAATATTAAACTGTGTAAGATGGGTTAACTGTTTGGGCAGCGCGGAAAGTTTCCTGCCCATGCCATCGATGAATAAGGACTGTTTGACGGTATTGAGCTGATGCTGTTTCAATTCCGCCTCGACTCTGTGCACATAACTGCCGATGGCGCTTTCGGCCAACAATGACGTGATTGTCAGCATCGCCGGCGCAATAATCAGATCGTGCATGCCTATGCCGCCGGTATTTAATGCCAGCGCAATGGCGGCCGCATCGGTAGTGACGCGCGTGGCACGCAGGCTGTTCAGGAGCACAGGTTTTTCCTGCAATTTGTGATACAGCTGTTGCGCCGTGTTTTCCACATCCTGTTGAAAAGCGATATGGTAGTTTCTCGCAGCCTCGCTGAAATCCTGCAAGATCTCCGGACGCTGACTGCGCAACAAGCTGCTGGCTTCTTTCCACCATGGGTTCTGCCTGTTCTGTTCGGCTCTATCCAAGAGCCGGTCCGCCATCTGAATCAACATATGCTCGGCGATTTGCTTTAACAGCGCGACTTCGTGGCTGCTGTCGGCGATGTGCTGCCGTTTGCGTCCCAGCTTCATGATTTGCCTGATCGGCCAGGTCAAAACTCTGCGCGTGCCGGACAAGACACCGGCCAGGCCCGGTATCTCCAGTAAATTCAGCAGCTGCGCCAGGGCATATTTAAAAGTCTCGTAATGATGCGGGTGATTCAGGTAATCACGCTGATAACTCTCCAGCGCCTGTTTGATCAGTTGATCGACCAGCTCCTGCCAGTCTTTTAAAGCCTGGTGCTCGGCGACGACCGGCTCGACCCAGTATTGCCAGTTCTTCTGAAGCAATTCCTGCTCATAGCGCGCCTGCTTCTTATGATTGATCTTGCTGGCCATTTGAATAAGCAGGTTCTGCCGGGATTCCGGCCAGACCGGCATGCCCGTCTGTTTTTGGTAATACAAGGGCACGACTTCGGGGAATTCATCGTTTCTGGCGTGGCGCCATTTTTCTTTCAGTGAATGGATCAGCAATGATTCCGAGCCTTCAACGAGCTTATTAAGACAGATAACCGTCGGCTGATGCAGGTCTTCGAGTACGGCCATGATATCCCAGACCGACTGATCGGCATATTTTTCCTTGCTGACGGCCAGAATAATCATGTCGGCCAGTGCGATCGTCCTGATCAGGCCCTCACGGTAATTCGCGGCATCTATCGAATCAAAATCAGGCGTATCCCAAAGGACGCTGGGCGGCAGATACTTTGACACCGTGGTGTTTTCGGTCAATAAATAACAATCATAACGGTCTGCCCGGGCATGCGCCTGCTGCAGTTGCTGGAATCGGCCGAAATAACGCTGCAAGTCGCTGCAATCCTTCGGGCTGATGCCGTTGCAAAAGCCTTCGGGATGCACGGTATAGCCTGCCAAGGGACTCACGCCGGCCACATTGCTGTTTAATAACAGGTTAACCAGTGAACTCTTTCCTGCCTGAGTCGGACCAATAACAGTAATCTGCAAAGGGTATTCAGGGGTAGATGCGATAAGCTGGCCTTTACGCATAAAGGCTTCCGCCAGAATAAGCTGATCTATCCGCTGTTGATAACTTATTTTGGCAGATTCATTGCCGGGTTGACTCAAAACGGCCTGGTAACGCTGTTTTAATAATTGGATAAATTCCAGCATAGAAAGTTAGCTTGGGTTTATAATAACCCACCATTTTACTTTGTTTGGTGACAGGGTGTAATGCAATAATTATAACTAACGCAACTTGGACCTGAACTTAACTTCGAGGTTATCTTATGAAGAAACTATATGCTCTGCTGATTATTCTTTCCTGCACAACCTTAATTGCCTGCAGCAACGGCATGAAAATAAACGGCCACAATGCCCGTACGGCTTATAAATCCGTCAAAGTAATCAAAAATCGCTTGCCTGCCGAGCAACGCATTGAATTTGAAGTCTCTTTCTGGACTATCCGCGATTCTTTCAAAGATGACGATGAATTCCTTGCAAAGGTTGACGGCAAAGAACCCCAGGAAGTCATCAATTTAGGCCGGGAACTTTATCAAGAACGTAAAAATGCCGGCTTTGAAGCCTATAAGCAATATTCAAGCTGGGACGAAATGATTGCCAAATTTGGACAGGAACGAATAGACCAGGAAAAGAGCCACAAGGAAGATCCTCGTGACAAAGCAAACAATGTCCTCTATAAATTGAAATAAGGCTATCAATATCCTTTACAAATCATAATCTCACCGGCTAGGCAGCGCTTTTTGTTCAACCAGCGTTGAAACAAACTGATTCGCCTCGGCAATGGTTTGCTCCATGGCATGAATCAGTTGCGATATGTCTATGCCGATTTCAATAAACTCATGCCTCAATGCCGCAATTGCCTGGGCATTGAGGTTATGTTTCAAGTACAGCACCTGATCCTTGAATGCCAGCAGCACCGGCTGGATTTTAGCTTCGGCCCTGCGCATGGATTTGATCAGCCGGGCATAATTTTGTCTGGCCGCCTTCAGCTGTTGCCTGCTCAGATTGCGCAAGGAGCGGTTCGTATATTCATCCAGCTCCCTTTCCCACTCGATAAACAGCGCTTCACTGACATCTTCTATTGCTCTGATTCTGTCGCTGACGGCCTCGGATTTGGCGCGGCAGAACTGATATTGTCTGTTCAGCAGATTGTATTTATGGTCCAGCGTGGTCTCGCTGACGGTGACCAGCGACTTAAAACGCTCCAGCGCATCCTGAAACTCATCCCGAGTATCCTGCAAACTGACGCAGGCCTGCTCGACCTGGGAAACGACGATGGTGCGCTTGTGATCGCCTATCGATTCCCTGGCGCTGTAATAAACGTTGCGGAATTTTTTTGAAAAAAAACGGCTGAGCGAATCGAATGATTTTTTTACCAGAAAGCTCGTAAACGATTTGTTGTATTCAGACATTGGAAACTTCGATGATTAATGATTTTAACTGTAAACGGCGCCTGCGCTATAAAACCGCAAAACGCCTTATCGACAATGCCTTGCTCGGCAAGTTTATCAATGTCGAGGCCGGCGTCAATTACCGCTGACTTTACCAGAATCAGCTCATCCGCCGAAAGCATCGCGGCCAGCCAGGCGGCCAGGCTATCCGATGTAATGTCCCAACTGGCTTGGATTCCCGCCTTATCAAGCTCGGCAATATCGGGCGACCAGATCACCGTCTTCTGCCGCGCCGACTGCGCCTGGATGCCGGCAATTGAACCTGCGATTGAAAAAGCAGGCTTGAGCCCTTTAAACAGCAAAGCCATCTGCTGCATGGCCAGCAGCGCCATCGCATGCGCCGCGCCATCATCAAACCGCCAGTGCTGCTGGGCCAGTCTGACCTGGTCGGCAAAAGCACCGCCGCCGGGCACAATCACCACGCCATCCGCATATTTCCGCTCGATCGCGTCCAGGCACGCAACCAACACGCCCGATTCGGCCAGACTGCCGCCCAGCTTGACAACGATCATTCTTGCCTGAACCGCCGCAGCAATTTGATCATCGCCGCCGCCTTGTCAAAGCATTCCTGATATTCATCTTCCATGACCGAATCATTGACGATGCCGCCGCCCGCCCAAAAGCGGATCGTGTTTTCCGAATGCACCAGCGTTCTGATCGCGATATTGGTATCCATATTGCCGTCAAAGCCCAGGTAGCCTATGGAGCCGCAATAAACGCCGCGCCGATTGGGCTCGAGTTCTTCGATGATTTCCATGGCGCGGATCTTGGGCGCGCCGGTAATCGACCCTCCCGGGAAACAGCTTCTCAGCAAATCCAGCGCATGCTGATCGTCAGCCAGCTCGCCCGTAACGGTACTGACCAAATGATGCACGGTGGCGTAACTTTCCACATCGAACAGAACCGGCACCTTAACCGAGCCCTTTTTGCAAGTCTTGCTGAGATCATTGCGCAGCAGATCGACAATCATGACATTTTCAGCCCGGTCTTTCTTGCTGTTTTTAAGCGCCTGTATCTGCTGCTGATTTTCCACGTCATCCTGTTTGCGCGGACGCGTGCCCTTGATCGGCTTAGTCTCCACGACACCGTTCGTTACTTTCAAAAACCGCTCCGGCGATGAACTGAGAATCTGCGCTTCCGGCAGGTTCAGATAGCCGCTGAACGGCGCGGCGTTCAATTCGCGCAATGCCAGATAGGCTGTCCAGGGATCGCCTTCGCAGTCGGCAGCGAAACGCTGGGTCAGGTTGACCTGATAGCAATCGCCTTCTTTCAGGTAATGCTTGATGCGGTAAAAAGCCTCGGCATAGGCCTCCTTGTCCATATTGGCTTTAATAGCGCTGAGCACATTGAACGGCTGATCCTGACGCTCTGCCGGCAACACGCGGAACTGCTCAATTAAATCCTGCCACTTTTGATCGTCATCGACATGCCCGACCAGCGCGCTTTTTTGCTGATCATGGTCGACGATGACCGCCCATTCATAAATGCCGACCGCCATTTCGGCGATATGCTCGGCATCTTCGGCGATTACAGGCAATTTCTCCAGGCGTCGGGCCAGATCATAAGAGAAATAGCCGATGGCGCCGCCGTTGAAAGGCAAGCCATCGATAGCAGGAAAATCCGCGGTTAACTGCTGCTTGACCAATACAAACGGATCCTCAGAAGACTGCACGGATACGCCGTTACGCGTAATCTCGGTCGTATCGCCATGCGTAACCAGCGTGCATAAGGGATCAGCCGCAATAATATCGTAACGGCCCTGTTGGCTGTAAGGATAACCGCTATCGAGAAAAACCGACCAGGGACGGCCGGCAAGCGGCGCAAACAAATCTGCGCTGTTTTTGAAATAAGGAAGCGGGAAATGAAGTTGTTTCGATGACGACATTTAGGTTGTGTCTTATTGGCTAAACGGATCAGCAAGCGGCGCACTCGCAGCGCAACCGGTTGAATGGATTTTTGAAGGGCATCGACAAATGGATATTCTGATTGGATGAAATTTTATAACAGTCGTTCTATTTAACAAAGCTCTCCGGCCAGACGGGCAACGGCAACAGCCGGCGCGCAGTCGGCTGGGGACAAGCCTGTCCGGGCGGCCGATACCTGAAACAAATCGCTGAAATCAACGTAAGAGCAGCCCAGATTCAATGCGAGCTGCCTGACCAGAAAACGCCCTACTCCGGCGCCTATAAACGGGCTGCTTTGAGCAAGATCATGACGGGATAATTGTCTTTCGCAACTCCGCTGGATTTTTTGCAGCTGTTGCGAGCGGATATGGCCGGCGAATTGCTGCCAGCGCGGCAGCTCGTCTTTATTAAAATCGCAGCCTATCATGCGCGACAGCCGTCTGGCGCTGGCCATGACGGTCTTTTCTCCGCCGTCGGCCGTTTCGGTTTGGTCATGCAGTTCATCAAGTTCGCCTGTGACGCGATAGACATCGGCCATTGTGGCGAAATATTCGGCCATCAAGCCGACTTCGCGCCCCTTATCAAACACCGTCTGCGCGACCGCCATCACAGCCGTTCTGACGATGCCGGTGTAAACCAGTTCCCCGGAGATCAGGCGCTGGTAGTCGGTATAACCTGCCGCTTGCACCTGGCCGTCCTGCAGCAGCAGAATATCGGTCGTGGTGCTGCCTATGTCGACAAACAGGCCGCTTTCAAGTTTTCGAGCGGCAAATGCAGCACTGGCCAGCCAGTTGGCGGATGCAATCGCTTCATAGTGCCTGTCATCAACAGCTTGAAGATCGAGCATGCCCTCTTTACCGGCGAAAATCCGGATTTTGCCTTCAGGGAGCAGTTCTTTCATGACCTTGATGATTTGCCTGACGCCATCATCCCTGCTCGCGAATAAATCGACCAATTCGCCGGTCATGGTAACGGCGTGCAGATACTGGGCCACAGGTAATTGCGACAAGATCGCGCCGACAGCCTGATGCAATTGTTCCATCCCCTTCCATAACGGACAGGCTTGCTGAAACACATCGATAATGTCGCCAGCCTCATTGACGACGGCCGCCTTGACATGGGCCCCGCCGATATCCCAGCCGATTATATTAAGCTGCATCTGTCTCCCTTACCTTTACTACAATTGATTGACTGCGCACCGGATGTATCCGCGGCTCGCCGTTCAGCATCTGCAAGACCTGCTCGGCGACATTAACGCCCAGGCCATTGTAAATGCCCGTGAATGACGTGGTCAGGCGCGGGTTTATTTCCAGCACATAGATCTGCTCTGCGGTTTCTATCAGATCGATTCCCGCATATCCCCACAATTCAGGAAAAGCTTGGGCTATAGCCTGCACTAACTCCCGGTATGGAGTAAAGTCAGTCCTATAATTAACTACGCATTCGGTTAACTGATATTGCTTATTGATGATCTCGAAGCGCTGCAGATTAACGCATAACAGCCAGCCTTGGCCCTGACTGAACAGACAGGACAAGCTGGTCTTTTCGCCCTGAATATGAGGCTGGAAAATAAACCGGGCTTTATCCGGCAGCTGTGACGAAATCGCCGCGAAGTCCTGCCGGTCTTCAATCAGATAACTTTCGGCACAGCCTACGCCATCAATGGATTTGACGATCCATTCTCCGGGTTGGTATTCGGCGGTATCGAACAAGCGCGTCGCAACGGTCGCGATATCGTGCTGCTGGAGCCGTTCATAAGTCCTGAGTTTATTGCCGGTCATGGCCACGGCATTGGCCGGCGATGTCAATAAAATCCTGCCCGACTGCTCAACCCTTTGGCACAATACCTGTAAAATCCCGTCGAATTCCGGCGCAACCGGCCATACCGCATCGCACTGTTCGACTAGGCGCGAAAATTCTTCCGTAACGTCGTTCTCCGGCTTGATAGTAGCTATAGCGCCGCCGGTACTGACTGACCCAACCAACCGTTCATCGAGCATCACAACCAGCTCGATGCCGTCTATCGCTGCCAGATTATCGAGCAAAGCCTGCAGCATGAGACGGCCTTCTCGCGCCAGCGAGCCAGGCAACGCCTGCTTATTAAAGCCGCCGCCCGTGATATACTCAAATACCAGAATTTTCACAATTTAAACGATCAACAAGAGATTAGCCGTTCAAGGCCATGAATTAATTTGCCTATTGTACCATTTACCGCACCCTCCTGTTTTACGGTATAACAGTTATCCATGAAAACTATCCCGGTCATCGATTTGAAAGACGGCGTCGTCGTGCATGCCAGACAAGGCAGGCGCGACCAATATCAGCCCATTAATACCCGCTTATGCAGCTCACCGGATATTGATAGTGTTATCCAGGCATTTTTAAATCTTCATGATTTCTCTACTTTTTATATTGCCGACCTGAATGCGATTACGCATCGAGGCAATCATGAACAATTAATTGATAAGGTGCTGGCTCGTTTCCCGAAGCTGACGTTCTGGGTGGATAGCGGCTATCAGAACCATAGCCAACGCAGAGGCCGGCCCGGCAATTATATGCCGGTGCTGGGCAGTGAATCTTTTCAGGATGAAACAATTGATGAAATCAAGGCTTTCGGCAACAACTTTATTCTATCTCTGGATTATTCGTCATCTAGTGCGCTAGGGGCAAGATCCTTGTTCAGCAGCCCAAGCCTGTGGCCCGATCACATTATCATCATGACTCTGGCGCGCGTGGGCAGTCATAGCGGCCCTGATCTGCACAAATTGGCTCAGTTTTGCAGGCAATACCCGGACAAAAACTTTATTGCCGCAGGCGGCGTCAGGAATAAGCAGGATTTAATGGATTTAAACGAAATAGGCGTGAAACAGGCGCTGGTCGCAAGCGCGCTGCATTCAGGGCACCTGAGCGCCGACGATATCAAAAACCTTCAGGCAAAAAAATACCCCGACGAATCGGGGTATTTTTAACATTCTCAGTAACTAAGTAAATCTTAGTTAGCAGCGAATGGATGAACAGCAGTAGCTTTGCCTTCAACAACTTCTTTAGCTGTAGGCAGGCCAGCAACAGCGCGAGCGATAGCTTCTTTAGTAGCTTCGTAGTTGTACTGTTGGATTTTAGCGTCGTCTTCAGCAGCCCAGTGGATGAATACGCCAACAGAGATAAACAGATCGTCAGCTTCGTTAGCTGGGATTGTGCCGTTTTCTACACTGTCAGCAACAGCCATAGCAACACCACGTTGTGCTGGACCAAACATTTGAACTGCTTGCTTAGAACCTTTGATTGTTACTTTGTTGAACATAACAGTAGAAGGTTTAACCATCAGGTTAGGAGCAACAACAGCCAGCAAGCTAGAGAAACCGTCTTTGTTGTTTGTTAAAGTGTTAGCAAACGCAGTTTCTGCAGCTGAGCCTCTTGGGCCGATGATCAGGTCGATGTGTGCAACTTCGTTGCCTTCGCCAACTAATGATTCACCAACGCGTAAGTTATTAATTTTAGCCATGCTTGATTTTCCCCTGTGTAGAAAAAAATGATAAGGATTTTTTAGATTAAATCTAAGGACATCAAATGTCAGATTATTTGCTTTTAAACAAATTCGTTGCTGAAGATTGATCAAAGCAATTAATGCTTTTTAATCAAATCTTCCAAAAATATTGTCAGTACTGTCGCCACAGTCAAATCGGCCGTTGTACCCGGGTTAATCCCATTGAGTTTGAACTCCTGATCGATACGATAAAGCAACGGTTTAAGCTGCTCCGGGTCATCAGTTTTGGATAATTTTTCACTAATCAGAGCCATCCTGGTCGCAACCATTTCAGAGTATCGGTTGCCGTATTTTCTTTCGATGTGGCTGTCAGGGAATTGACTGAGCAAATCGGCATATACTGCTACCGCGGCCCAATTTCGGTCTCCCCACCGATCAAAAACGACATTATACCTCAAAACTGAAAAATCGAAAATATCTTTATAATCCGTCACGTATTGCAGCGCGATGCGATCTTTGGCGCTGGCTATTTTCATGGCCTCCGCCAAAGTCACGGAGGGTTTCTCATGGACATCCTGCTCCTCGGACTCGCCCAATCCGCCCGGCGATGCCAACGCGATGGCTTTGAACACCCAATCGGCATCCTCCACCGTTGTATTGGCAACGACACGGTGCACAGCCTGCCTGAGCGTCACGTCCGGGCCGCAATAATTGACCGCCTGAACCAGCGGCGCGCAAAGCAGAAGAATGCCCAGATTGGTATTGCAGCCTACCGCCGTCCGCGTCGCCTTGACGGCATAATAGATTTTCTCGCCCAACGAATAATCGGGATCGCAGAGAGGGCCGGCACTGACTTCGGCGCTGGCTATGAAGTCTGCCACGGTCATGTCATGACCATCGGCATAAATACTGACATTGCCGGGCTTGAAGGCCTCCAGTTCCACCTCGCAGGCCAATCGGTACAGATCACTGAGTTGCTTTGCAGAAATCATGAAACAGCCGCAATAACTTCAGGCTTGTTTTTATTGATGCGCCGGGTTATCAAATCGTCTGCCAGCAATTCGGCGATATTGACATCGCAAACGCTTTGCAGCCCTTTCCAGGCCGGAATGCTGTTCATTTCGATCACGGTGTAATTGCCTTCCCTGTCGCGGATAATATCCACGCCGGCATAATCCATGGACAATGCATGGGTCGCCTTGACGGCCAGATCGGCCATTTTGGGGTCCAGATCGATCACTTCGCATTCAGCGCCGCGCGCGACGTTGTTCAGCCAGGACTTGCCGCGCCTGCGCATGGCTGCAACCGCGCGGCCGTTAATGACAAAAACGCGATGATCCGAATAGCCTACACCATCGCAATGCACAAAACGCTGCAAATAATAAACGCCGTGACTGCTTGTCAACCAGAACAGGTCTGTCGTTTTTTCTATGCGCCGGATGCCTTCGCCTTGCGAGCCGAACAGCGGCTTGCTGATCAGCAAATTGCCTTTTTTCAATTCGTCTTCGGCAATACTTAAAGCCAATTCCCTGTCCCGCAGTATCCAGGTCATCGGCGTAGGCAGCCCCGCATTGTGCAGCAGGAAACTGGTCATGCCCTTGTCGACGCTGCGCTCAACGGCCTTTCCGTCATTGTAGACAGGGATATTCATTTCCTTCAAGGCATGCAGGACGTCCAGATACATCACGACTTCTTCCAGTGAGCCGCCCGGTACGCCGCGGACAAAAACCGCATCGGGCAGCGCCTGCTCGAAACCGGGAATCAAAACCGGAATCCGGCCGGGCTCGATGGCGAACTTGCATTCGGTTAACGAAACATATTCGCAACTGTAACCCCGACTGGTGAAAGCAAGACGCAACTGCTTGCCGTGCCAGCCCGGATCATCGGTAAAAATTGCTATGCGACCCACACACATACTCTCAAAAAAGGAAAGCCGGATTAAATAATCCGATAGAGGCCGCGAAGCGCCTTGACGCTTCGCGGCAGGATGATCTGGCGTTAGGCGCCGAATGACTGATCCAGCAAGGCATTGTCGAGCTTGCCGGCGCGGAAGCTTTTGCCGGACTCGACCGCCGTCACGATCACGCTGGCCGGACTGAACAGCATGGCGTCGATTTTAAAGAAATCGTATTCATACTGCTTGAAGATATCGGCGAAAGGTTTGCCGTAATCCTTGGATGTCGAGCTGGGCAGTTCCTGCGCCAGTTTTTCGGCGGCCTCGTCGCTGCCTTTAACGAAAATATGCACCTGACCCGCGAACAGGATGGCATCGTTCGTACGGCCCATGGCTTTGACAAAGTTCGGATGCGGAGGGCAAATCGGCGCGCTGCCGCTGCCGTCAACGATGTTTTCCAATGGAAAGTGCAAAGCGTGGGCTTTGTGCATAGCCACTTCCAGCACACGCGCAACGACCTGAACGCCGCCGGCCAGACTGCTGGTGGGCGTCACGATGATCGTCAGTTTGGACGGATCGACCTTGCAGGCGGCCGCGACTTTTTCAACCAGTTCGACGGGCGGAATCGCGTCGTTCTCGATGACCAGCACCGTTGAATCGGCCTCATCGCGATAATCCAGCTCCTTGTAAAGCTCTTCAACAGATTCTTCCTTGCCGTCTTTGACTTTGGTCGCCATGGCGCGGGCAGGACCTGAACCCAGCGCGTAATATTTTTCATGCGACAGGCTCCAGCCCGCGTATTGGCTGCCCAGACAGCCCAGCACCGGATTGCCTGTGTGCACGTTGACGGTCAACGGCCAGTTAGCCGTGTAAGGGCTGTGGCTGATGGTGACAGTACCCATGCCGCCGAGGCAGATTTCAGCAATCAGGCGGCCGGCTTCGATGCCGCCCGGTACTTTGATTCCGGCATCAACGATAGTACAGCCATTTGCCAGTTTTTCTACATGCACTCTTAATTTGTCGGCGTTATCAATCAGTTGCTTGACTAATGGCTGGGTCAATTTATTAACGCTTGCTGTATATTCCATATCGGTCGATACCTTAATGTAATTTATTAACTATAATCTGATGTCTAATCGACAGCGCTTCCAAAACTTGCTGCGATTTTTCTGCGTGCGCAATAATACTGCAAATCGGCTGTTTTGCGCCAATTAATGCACCTGATTCCGGCAGATCCATGCACCAGGACGGCCATTCGAATACTTTGGGAATGCGCAAATCCGCCAACGCGTAAACAATCTGATATCCCGTACAGCCGGTTTGTACAGCGGGATAATCGATCAATTCGCCTTGGCTGGCCCTGACATGCCTTAGCAGCAAGTCCTGACCGTACAATTGCATGCTGGCCGGCGGCCGTGCATTGATTTCCAGCACATAGATTTGTCCCTCGGCCTGTATGAAATCGAGAGAATTCAAACCCTTCAGTGCAAAAGCCGGCACGAGCTTTTTCAGCCAGTCCGCCACGAGAACTTTATGCTCATCCGGCAATCGGCTATCGCTGATGATCCCCGAGAAAACGAAAGCCTGTCCGTCATCCAAGGCCACAGACCATTGCCTGTTAAAACCGATGACCTGAACATTGCAGCCGTCCGCCAGAAACAGCGCGGAGCTTGACTCGCCTTCAATATAGCGCTGCCAGTAAACCGCCGCTGAAAGCCCACCTTCAGCATGCCAGCGGTGAATGCCTATGCCGCCCGCCCCTTGCAGCGGCTTTATCAGCCAACCTTTTTCCGATGCCGGGGCGGTAAAGGAAACATCCGGACAGGAAACATTCAGCTCATTCAGGCATGAAAAAAACGTTTGTTTATGCTGAATTTTTGTAAAGGCATCGGCTCCATTACCGAGAATTTCCAACCGATCCTCCAGATAGCCCAGACTGTCCGGGCAATATTCAAAGCCACTGCCATAAACGGCATGAGCGACACCATAGCGCTCGATAAAATACTCCACAGCGGCCGTTATATCGGCTCTGGACAATGAATCGACCCGCCGATAAGCTTCGGCGCAGGCCTGCGTATCCTGATCGGCAAAACGGTCAATGACCAGGGGCTTCAGACCCGCCGCTCTGGCGGCCTTCGTCAACATGCGCGCCGAACTGGCGATAATGAGGATATATTCGGGGATAACAGGATCGACCGTCACCGGAGCGAGGACGGCGTCTACATGACGAAAATATCGCCGCCGCTATTGCGGGCGCTGGCGACAATGAAGCTCAAATTTTCAAAATGCGCAAATTCCTGTCTGGCATGCCTGACCAGAGACTCTGCAAAGTGCCCGCCATCCACGGCGCAAAATCCGGTAGGCCCCCAGGAGGTCTGGCCGATAGCGACAGCGCCTTGCCGGTCAAGCCATTCCATCGCTTCAGCCACTTCCGGGCTGGTGAAGATGCCGCCCTGAGCCGGGGCAAAATACTCGCCGACCGATTTTTGCAATTGCGTGATGACATCGCCGAACTTGACTATGTCCTTCTCGGCCACGGCCGGCAAACCCTGCATCAGCAGCAGGTAACACAAACGCGCGGCTTCCTGCACAGGAAACGAAGGCAACGACTCAAAAGCCTGGATTTCCTGCTGGCCGTGCAGTCCCTGCCCGCGCTGATCGAAAACCAGAATAAATCGCCAGTCTTCCGGCACATCCATATGCGCCAGAACCGGCGGCGTGATCGTTTTTTCCCCTCTGCCGCCGTCGACGACCAGCCCGCCCTGCTCGAAGACGCCGATGCCGATGCCGGAACGCATGCCTCTGTCGGTCAGTTGCGCAATTTCCCTGACAGTCAGCCCCAAGCCGTAAAATTCATTCAGCGCGGCGCCTATCGCCAAAGACATCTGCGTGCCCGAGCCCAGCCCGACATGTTCGGGGATAGCCGCTTCAATCGTGATATTGAGCCTGTTGGATACCTGCAGCATACGGCACAGCATGGCCGCGCATTTGGCGGCGCGCTGTGCGGCCGGGCCCGTAACGGTGAATTGCTCGGCGGAAGTCATTGACAAGCGCGTGCTGATTTCATTAAGCGCAATGCCGATGCTGCCGAAATGGCGGCCCAATGATCCGCTTAAATCGATAAACCCCATATGCAGTCTCGCAGGGGCAATCACTGATACTTTAGAATGTTGTACTTTCAAAAGTTAAAATCGCTTGTGGCTGATAAGTGACGAAAATTATACATGATCAACCCATCCCCATGTGAATTCAAAAGCGGTTTTAATTCGGATCGACCGAAGCCGTCTCCAAGGCCCATTTTCCGGCGCCGATCAGATCGGCCAATTGCGCCAGGTCCTCCATCATGACATCACACAACCCGGCCGTGAGCGGGTCGACAGGCAAGACCGACGGAATCAACACCGAAAACGCGCCGGCCCTGGACGCGGCCTCGATGCCGGCATGAGAATCCTCGACAACCAGGCAGCGGCGGATATCCACATCCAGCAATTCCGCCGCTTTCAGGAAAATCTCGGGCTCAGGCTTGCCCTGCCGAACGTGGTCGCGCGTGACAACCGTCGAAAAGACATCCTCGATGCCGGCAGATTCAAGGCATTGGTAAGCATTGACCTTCGGGCTGTTGGTAGCCAGACAGTAAGGTATTTCAAGTTCGGCAATCAAGGCGATCAGCTGATCAAAACCTTTTTTGGTATTGATGCCATGAGCATTGATATGTCGGCGCCAAAAATCGGCGCTTAAGCGAAAAAATGTGTCCAGATTGAAACCGGCCCCGCAAAAATCCAGCAACCTTTGCTCGACAACATTGGAATGCAGTCCCGACATGGACAGGCAAAACGCTTCCGGAAACTCGTACCCCATGACGCGAGCCGCCTGCTGCCACGCAGCCACATACGTAGTCTCGGTATCCAGCACCAGGCCGTCCATATCGAAAATGATCGCGCTGAAATCGGGTAACCTATGCATTATGGTTCTGAATGACCTTAATATATTCGCCATGCGCCTCGCGGCTGGAACCGACGACTATTCGTTTTGAGCCCTGCTCGACCTGCTCCAGCAAACCGGACACTTCCACCGTTTCCCCGCCTAAAGCCTGGCCTGTGTATGTAGCGGTAAAACTGACGATGGTATCGACATGCTCATGGTCAACCTTGAACTCGGCCGGATAATCAAAAGCGCGCGTCGCATCGGTTACCTTGCATTGCAGCGTGGCCGTTCCGCATTTCTGATAATTGATGGATTCCAGCCTCGTTTCATTGTCGATAAAATTCAAATCAAATTTCCGCCCATTAATAATGGCTTTATTGTATTTTCGCCGCTCATGCCAGACATATTCGCCATAACTCAGCGCGCATGAGCGGCGCTGGTAGGACTGATCCCAATCGCTGTCATCGAGTTCCTGCAAATGCCCTTGACGGATCAGCTCGCAGGTAATTGCCCTGGCTTCATGAAAAACATCCCTTCCGTAAAAGACCAGGTCAATATCGGAATTTTGATTTTGCGCGCCGATCAGCAGCGAACCGGTCACGCCGACCTTTATTAAATCCAGACCCTGTTGCTGAAACAAATGGCACAACTGAAGCAAATCCTGCTCAACTGCATCCAATTCTTTTGCCAGCATGACATGCTGCAATCTCCGCCGGGGCTGATGGTGCCTGGTTATGCGCGTTACCGCCACCGCATGCAAATGCGCATCCAGAACACTGGAATAGTGCAGATAATCGGGATGCCGCTGCTTCAACAAGTCATTCGCTTCGGCAGTATCATATTTTTTCCAGCCCGTGTCTTCCTTTACGTAACGCAAAAAGCACAGCACTTTACCCTGCTCCAGTTCTTGCGCCACTACGGCAAAAATCAGCCCTTCGGCCGTTTCAATAAAATCTTTGGGATAAATCATCGGTTACAATTCTGCGAACTTACACACATTGTCGCTTTATGCTTAATAAAATTTTAAGTATTGTACAGGAGGTAATGTAATGATTCAGCAACTCTTGAAAAGTTCGAATATCTTAGCCTGAATATTTCGCCACGAAATACACCGAATATATGAAAGGCTGTAAATTCAATTGCTTGAACACACTCCTTCATGAATTCCGGGATTTCATGACTATCCAGGCTAAGCTTCAGAGAACGGCTTATTGCTACAAGTGAGGAAAATGCATTTCCAAGTCTGCAGCCAGGCCTTTTTATTCGATTTATCCCCACGGGCGTGGGGAACAGATTCCGCTCACCTGGCGTTTCAGGTGTTTCTACGGTTCATCCCCAAGTGATGGGGAACGATGTCCACGGGAAATCAAGCCATCAAAATGCACCGATTCAATCTCATGGACTAGCTGAGCATTTTAATCAAGTGTGATTAAAGAACAATTAAACCGGCGGTTTATCTTTACTGATGCAAGAAGCAGGCACGGGATAATGGCCAGTTTATTCACCTCATTGGTCATCCCCACGCTCGTGTACGGACTAGTCCAGGCGAAATCTGTGCTGTGGCAAGAACACCCTGATTCCGGCCGGCTCGCCTCGCGGTCGACAGCTAATATCTCAGCGTTAAACAATTACGTGCCTGGAACCCGCTTAGACTTTGTGCCTTTGCGGTTTTTATAATTTAATTCCCAGGTGCTATATGTTATATTTTCATATAACTTAAACAGGAGTCCTATCATGTATACTACCCACCTGCGCAAAGTCGGCGGATCGGTCATGCTGGCCGTGCCGCCAGCGATTCTCGAGCTTTTGCATCTGCATCCTGGCTCTACAGTCGGCGTGGATGTCGAAGGCGGCCGGTTAATAGTCGAGCCGCAAGCACGGCCCCGCTACAGTCTGGATGAACTGCTAGCGCAGTGCGACGCTGCGGCGGAAATTAACGCCGAGGATCAAGCATGGCTCGATGCTAAACCAGTCGGCAACGAGTTACTATAATGGAACGCGGCGATATTTATCTGGTTTCGCTCGATCCGACATCCGGCCACGAACAGCAAGGGACGCGGCCGGTTTTAATCGTGTCGCCGGCGGCATTCAACCATTTAACGAAAACGCCGGTTGTACTGCCGATCACCAGCGGCAGCAACATTGCTCGCACCGCCGGTTTTGCCGTGTCGTTGATGGGTGCAGGAACCCAGACAACCGGAGTTATCCGTTGCGACCAACCTCGCGCACTTGATCTTGGTGCTCGACATGCGCGTAAACTGGAAACGGTTCCGGTATCGATTATGGATGAAGTGCTGGCGAAATTGACGGCGATTTTGGAATAACATATCAGTTTTCACAGAAAACCTCGGCATTCAGACCGGAGATGTAGAATGAAGGAATCAGACAGCTCGATGCCGGACTGAATACTCAATGTGGGCTCTTTTGATCACTGCAATACTGCAGTTTGCACCTGTCATGACCATATCGGTACATCGCCACGCTCATGGGGAACAGGTTTTTGATGTGCGTCTGCGTCGTCATGCTGACGGTTCATCCCCGCGCTCGCGGGGAACAGCATTAAGCTCGCCGATCAGTTCAATGATGACGCGGTTCATCCCCGCGCTCGCGGGGAACAGGCGAGAAACGCGATGAAATTAAGATTGAATACCGGTTCATCCCCGCGCTCGCGGGGAACAGGGATTCATTGGGCTTGTTTCGTTCTTGCCATACGGTTCATCCCCGCGCTCGCGGGGAACAGATTCATTCCTCAACGATTATTTGAATCTGCGGCGGTTCATCCCCGCGCTCGCGGGGAACAGGCCGCCAATAATGCCGTGATGAAACAATTTTTTGGTTCATCCCCGCGCTCGCGGGGAACAGCGCGAAATTGCAAACACATCGCGCACGGTGTACGGTTCATCCCCGCGCTCGCGGGGAACAGTAAAGGCGATATGGAAGTGCAAGTGCTTGGTACGGTTCATCCCCGCGCTCGCGGGGAACAGATGATATCGCTTTTGTATGCAGATCTCTTGGCCGGTTCATCCCCGCGCTCGCGGGGAACAGTATGTAATTGCCAATAACATTATCAAATCGTTCGGTTCATCCCCGCGCTCGCGGGGAACAGTTCGAACCTTTGACGGAAAGCCATGGCGAGGACGGTTCATCCCCGCGCTCGCGGGGAACAGGGTTTCTTCTATGTCGTCATGAATCCCGACTGCGGTTCATCCCCGCGCTCGCGGGGAACAGATGCAGATAGATTATCAATGATAAACGGTTTACGGTTCATCCCCGCGCTCGCGGGGAACAGGTATGGTTATGAAATGTAATTTATATGAGCAACGGTTCATCCCCGCGCTCGCGGGGAACAGTAACCTACGTTATTTCGTGTCAATGATCAGCGCGGTTCATCCCCGCGCTCGCGGGGAACAGCCTACAGCGTCACCGTTAGCTTGTGGCCATACCGGTTCATCCCCGCGCTCGCGGGGAACAGTTCGAACCTTTGACGGAAAGCCATGGCGAGGACGGTTCATCCCCGCGCTCGCGGGGAACAGGCATAGTCTGCGAAATAGCCAACATGCCTTAGCGGTTCATCCCCGCGCTCGCGGGGAACAGTTAATGATCTTTTCGCGGATTTCTGTCAGTTGCGGTTCATCCCCGCGCTCGCGGGGAACAGTTCTTACATCGTTAATGAGAGCCATATTCTTTCGGTTCATCCCCGCGCTCGCGGGGAACAGTTCAATGTCTAATCTAATCGCACAATCTTTTCCGGTTCATCCCCGCGCTCGCGGGGAACAGATTAATGTTAGATATATGTTTAATGGAGACAGACGGTTCATCCCCGCGCTCGCGGGGAACAGTCTTATAAAACATCGGGTTCTGTGGCTGATGACGGTTCATCCCCGCGCTCGCGGGGAACAGGCCGAGGATTCAGGAAAAAATAACAATGACTTCGGTTCATCCCCGCGCTCGCGGGGAACAGTTTCAAACGGTTTAAAAAACCTGTGCCGGATTCGGTTCATCCCCGCGCTCGCGGGGAACAGGTAGAAGAGGGCAGGGAAAAGCTGTCTCGTTTCGGTTCATCCCCGCGCTCGCGGGGAACAGTTTATCCGCTCCTGTGGATAGTAAGAAAGCTCCGGTTCATCCCCGCGCTCGCGGGGAACAGTTTTCTTAATACGGCCATTTATGATGTTTTTACGGTTCATCCCCGCGCTCGCGGGGAACAGTTGGTCTTTTAACGCCTTCCATAGCCAACTGACGGTTCATCCCCGCGCTCGCGGGGAACAGAGATGATCCGTATCAATGACAAACGCTCATTGCGGTTCATCCCCGCGCTCGCGGGGAACAGCGTTGATGAGGCAGAGCCGGTTAGTGATTTAGCGGTTCATCCCCGCGCTCGCGGGGAACAGACGATTTTGATACGGGTTTTATGATTGTATGGCGGTTCATCCCCGCGCTCGCGGGGAACAGTTCTACGGTTCTTTTGGCCGGTATTGAGAATGCGGTTCATCCCCGCGCTCGCGGGGAACAGTGACTCTTTAGCCAAATGCTGCTGCAATTCCGCGGTTCATCCCCGCGCTCGCGGGGAACAGACTTATCTTAACATATTGTTAATAAAGAGAAATAATCCCTTCCAATTTTCCACCAATGAAAAGATGATATTTTATCGTTAAATTGTTAAAGAGCATTTTCATCCTCTTGACCTTCAACAGGATAAAAAGAGACCAGTTTGAGGCCGTCGAACTCGACCGGCAGGCGGCGGTTTTTGCCCAGGGTCATGAAGTCGAAGCCGGATTCGGTATTGGTGCTCCAGACCATGACGGCATTGCCTTCTTCGATGCCTTCCTCAATCTGCGACCAGATCATCTCCCTGACTTTAACCGATAAATCGCCGACATAAACGCCGGCGCGAATTTCAATCAGCCACACGGCCAATCGGCCCCGCAGTCGAGGCGGCACGTTTTCAACTACGATGACCAACATCGCCGATACTCTCAGGATTGGGAATGGCAGGCGCAATCGATTCCTCGGCCGGTTTCGGCAGTTCCAGCTCGCCGGCCGCCAGCACCTCTTCTATGGTGGGAATAATTTTCCGGAGGATTTTGGTTTGCCGAAAAATATCGCGGCACATCAAACGAACCTCGCGCTCGGGGTCGCGATAATTCTTGGCGGCGATTTTGAAGGCATGCGGAATGATATCGTCGAACTTGAACAAATCGGCTATATCGTAAACGAACGACAACGGCTTGCCGGTATGGATGAAGCCGATGGCGGGCGCATAACCGGCGGCCAGCACCGCCGCTTCGCAGATGCCGTACAGGCAGGCCGTCGCCGAACTGACGCAGCGATTGGGCATGTCGCTCATGTCCCACTGGGACGGGTCGTAATTACGCCCTTTCCATTCCACGCCGGCCTGTTTGGCCAGCATTTGATAAATCTTTTTGACGCGGGCGCCCTCTATGCCGCGCAATTGTTCGACGCTGCGCCGTTCCGGCGGCTTTTCGCCGAAACGGATCTCGTACATTTTGCGCACGACTTTCAGGCGCGCCGCATCGTCCAGCGCCAGTTTGGCCTGGTAAAGCAGGCGGTCGGAACGCGCCCCGCCCGGCTGTCCCGCCGCATACAGCCGCACGCCGGCCTCACCCACCCACACCAGCAGCGTCCCTGCCCTGGCGGCCAGAGCGGCGGCATGATGGGAAACCCGCGTGCCGGGCTCCAGCATGATGCAGGCGATGCTGCCGACCGGAATATGCGTGCGGATGCCGGTCTCGTCGATCACGACGAACGCGCCGTCCTTGACGTCGATCTGGCCTTTTTCGATGAAGACCATGGAAACGCGTTCTTTCATGGCGATGGGTTTGAGGGGTGGGAGCATGATAAATACCCGTTTCAATTGTTGTGGCGTGTTACCGCATCAGTATTATTTGCCAATAATTAGCACATGAGCGATAACGCCCACAGGACTTACACAAGCCTGTAGGGGCGACTTCGCCTAAAGCGCCTACTGTTGGCAGTCGCCCATGGATTAAAAGGCGACTGAAGTCGCCCCTACAAGTTTTAAAAACACTTGTTCGATGGTTGAACAGGCAGACTGCGTAAGTCCTGACCCATAAGATTTGCCCGGGAACTTACCATTCAATCATACCCGCCGGATCATGAGCAAACCGCAGCCGAAGGCCTTTGATCGGCCTATGCCGTGAAACAGTGCCTGCTCGAACTTTTCTGTATCGGTGACTCGCAATTGACCGGTAAAATCAACGGAACTGAAACCGGCCTTTTTGCCTTTGCTGTTCAAACTGTGCCAGGCATAAGCGCTGTTTTGCAGTTTGCGCAGCCCATCGCCGCCTGTCACCAGCTCGAATCCCAATCGCTCGCCCTGGGCTTTCAGCCAGTTTTCCAGCACGGTATCAATATGGGCTTTGATGGCCCATTCCAGTTTGCCGGACAAGTTCGAAACTTGCTGCAAACGCTCGGCATAACGCGGATCATTCGCCAACATTTCCGTCAGCCGGCTGTTCAATGCCTCACAGTCGCCAGTAAACAGCATTTTTTTGTAAGCGCTTTTGTTCGGTTTAGCGGGCAGCGCCGGTTCCAGCTGACTGATTTTGATCTGCTCCGCCAAAAACTGTAACTGGGCATCCATGACCACATCATGCTTTTTGCCTTGCCGGCAGACCACCGGATTGACGCGGCAATCGAAGCCGAAACGGTCGCCATTCAGTATTCTCGGCCGATAAGGTTTGCTTTCGACGCTGAATAACGAGTCGGTCTCGGCGACAGGTTCGGATTGCGAAACCAGATAATACACCGGCTCGCCTCGCGCCGTCGGCGCCGGACCGAGCTGTTCGCGGGCGATTTCCTCCCGGAACAGGAACTGCCGTTTCTCTTGCCCCGGAAACAAGGTCCATAGCAACCGGTGAGCGCCGTAACTGTCGTTTTTGAGAATGTCGGCCAGGGTCGACAGCGATTTGCTGCCGGCGCGTATCCGTACTCGGGAAAAATACATCACTCACCTGCCTGATAAAAATAATGTTCCTGACGCGGCACAAACTGCCAGCGCTTGCGCGACAAAGGCTGGTCATGCCGAATTCGGGTTTGCCGGCGCGTCAAATCCGGGCTGTCGGAGAAATCTTCGGGTGCACCTTCCCAGAAATAATGCCGTTCGCCGCTAATTCCCAGCCAATAGCAATCGCGTTCCGACGGTTGTCCGCCACTTCGCTGGCTCGTCGGCAGCAACGATTGATGGCGGTAAGCCTTGAACGCGGCCAGGAAGTTGGCCTGATCGATCAACAGTTGCGGATGCAGCGGCGCGGCCAGTGGACAGGATTTACGGCCCAGATAGAGATGGAATACCGGCTTGAGCAATTTTTCCCTGATCTGGCTCAGGCTGAACGGCGCATCGGGCAGCGCGCGCACCGCAACCAGGGCCAGGGCATCGCCGCGGTATTCGCGGCTGGATAGAATAGCGTTTGGCCTATTGCTTTTTGAAGGGGATTTATCTTGATCTTTATATGCGTTCAATTCATCCCTGCGTGTATATAAGTATCTTAACTGATCTCCCATTGGCGCTTGTGCAGTATGATAATCACGCAGCAACTGGCCGGTACTCAAAACTTCCACTGCCTGCACATAACCTTGTTGTAGGCGGGATTGCATAACTTCATCGTGGCGCTCTATGCCCAAGGCAGCACCGATAAGTCCGAGTATCGCCGATTTGCTCGGATAATTGGCGGTATGCCGACTTTCGCCGACGGCGATTTCTCCCCAACTTGCCATCGGCCCATATAAACGGAATAGCAGAATATCCATGACAGGCTCCGTGATTAACTGACGAAATCGAGCAAACCGGCCATTGTACCTTGTCGCTTTAGAACGTTCAGCTCAAAACGTCTGTCCGCGCAGGTATCGTAAACCTCGTCGAAGCTGTCTTTTTGCTGGATCAGCGCCTTGATTGCATCGCTGATGAAGTCTTCGTTGTCGCGGTGGTTGATCGGTTTCAGATAAGCAACCGACAACGAACGCGGTTGCTGATCACCTTTCTCCGCCAACACATAAGAGGCATAGGCTCGGGAAGCGAAGCTGTTTTGTTTGCCTTCCGGCGCGACTTTTACTGCCGCCTCTGTCAAAGCTCGGATAGCTCGCGCAGCCAATTGCAAATCACCATCCAAATTTTTAATTAATAGTTCGCGGTTAATGCAGACATAGGTATAGAACAAACCTGCGGCAAAACGAGTTTCGCCAATATGAGCTGCACCCATGTCTTCCAGACCGCTATTCAGATCGTCAATGGCGGTAAAATAGTCATCTTCGATAATCACTGGATGAACACTGATCGCATGAGCGACCTGGCAGGCGGCTTCGATATTTTTATGAGGTGAATCGGCCAACATACGTCCCCAGAGAGCAACATCAACCGATTGGGTTTTGTCGCGCAAAACATCCAGCTCAATTTGTGTCGGCGCTCTACCGCACTCAACAAGCAATTGCAGCAGTTTCCTAATAGCCTCTTGTTCTTCCTGAGTAATAAAAGCCAATTGTTCAATTTCGACACCTTCCATTTTATTCAGATCTTCAACACTGAGACTATTAAAGTCAAAACCTTCACAACTTCTTGAGGCCCATCTTTTTCTAAGCTTACTTTCAAATTCTTGTCGCTTCTTTTCGTCAGTTAATATTTTTCTTAACTCGCTATCAGGCAAAACTTTCCTATTCTTCCCAAAAATACTTGCAATCGCTGTTGCCCATTCCACAGCGTTTTCATGCACTTCCCCTTTACGAATAATTGTCTTATAAACCTCTAAACCAAAAAGCTTAGTCCGTTGCCCTTTCGTACCTATTAAGACATCACTAAACATATCAGATGTACGCCAAGCTCTCTTTAAACACTGCGATGAAACCCGCAAGCGGTCATAACCGCCCATTTTTGCTGTCTTGGGACTACCTTGGTCGTCGCGGTTCAGATTAGCCGGCGGATAAGCGGTCAGCATGTGCAATTGGATAAAACGGCTCATGTAAATCTCTCCTTAATCTATATTTTTGGGTAGAGCGGTGAAATAATCGGTTGCCCAGCGGACGGCCAGACGATTAGAAGGATAACGATCAGATTCTTTTTGTTCATGCTCCCAAAACCATTGAATGACATCGTTTGCCAATGAAATAACATTGACGCTTCCATTTAATAAACGGATGGCTCTAATCATGCGCCTGTAAAAATCAGTATGATTCGGGCTTTTAAGTAATTGTTGAAAACGCAACTCACTCATTGGAGCCCTATCCTTACCCGTACCGGCTAACTGCTTAGCAAAACTTGATATTTCGTTATTTTGTTTAACGTGAGAAAGTAATCCTGCTATTGAGGCAATAACATAAAATCGCTGTTTTTCCGAAAATTGCCATTTGTTTTCCATCAACTCTTTTGGAAACATTTCAGGCATGAAGTTTAAAAAGTGAAAAAATGCATCAGTTAATAAAATATCTTCCGGGTCCTCTGCACGGCGTAAACGAGCGCGGACAGCACGATTATGATCCAATGAATCATACCAATCTTTAAGAGCACTCTGCTCCGAGCTATTTAAAAAATCATGCTTCACGAGCTTTCTCCTGTTTTTTATTAAATTCATTAATATCTCTAATGAGACCTTTTTTATTTGGATATAAAGCATTCGTTAAGTAATTTTTTGCATCTATTAACCGCCTCATATCTGTTTCTTCGATAGTCTCAGTCAATGCATATTTATCAAAATATCTAAGACAATATGTTTGAATCTGTTTTAACCAAGAACTATAAATATGAAGGGGTTTACCTGAAGATTGTCCATAACTAATTAACTCACTAACAATCAGAGGAAATACAGACTCAAGTTGGCTCCAATAATCTTTATCAATGCTTTTATATGCACTTAAATGCCCAGCTTTATTAATACTGTTCTTAATATGATTCCATGATTGTTTGCCGTTACTATCAATTTGCGGTCTAAACCAAGCTCTAATAAGAACATAAATTAGTTCATCAAGCAGTTGATAAGCTATTTGCAGAATTTCAGAAACGTGACTTTTTAGGGCATCCGTATCACTAGCAGGCAAATCAAAGGTAGGCATTAACGATTCATACCAGCACCGGACGTTAGCGTTTGTTGCATCGTAGCCAAAACACCAAAGCTTAGTATTAACATTTATATTGAATTTTTTATCGTAAAAATGCTTCACATTTAAGGCGCGCCCCCAACGCATTTTCTTATTTTCTTCGTCCGAATATTCATCATAATTGAGAGAAATCCATTGCCTGAATCCTTCTCCGATTACGCTACCATCGACAGGTTTTGGAAATTGATCCTTTGTCGCTCTTGTATATGGGGTTAATGGGTGTAACCAACCATTCGTATAATAAACTCCATCATGCACCCTCTGGTAAAAGTAAACTCCTTTATCAATTTTTTCTCCTGTTAAGTCACATATACCGTCAACGGTTTCTATTTTTAATTTTATGCGGCGAGGAATTGGCCAGTAGTGTTGTAACGGGTTTGCATCAGATGGAGATGTGGGTTCTTTATTTGGACTAATCCTTGTTTTTGCAAGCCATGGAAATATATCCGACGGCTTATTTTTTCCCAAATCCCCAGGTATTAAATCAATATCTTCAGCGGTAATAATATTTAGCCATAGTTTTTTCCATAATAAACTTTGAGCAGTTTGATCCGGTAATATCAAGGTTGTTAATGGCGCATTACCCCGCAAACCAACTCGATGCTGCCCCCAAGCCAACACACCTGTAATTTGCATATTAAATAATCCAATGGCTGCCCAATAAGGTGAAATAACTGTTATTTCACCTGACTTGACAAATAAATCTTTATTGCCTTTTCTGGTATTGTCACTTAAAGCACCGCCAATTAAATCTTCAATTGGCAACCATTCAGCCTTTTCAAAGGCCTCTTGGTGATTCTTAGTATCTGGATGTTCCTGCATAAAAGCTGGACCACCTGAATTTTCCAATTCAAATACAAACGCTACTTTGCCAAAACATTCCTTCAATTCTTCCGCATCAGGCATTTGCCGCCAGTAATCCAGCCACTGATCTTCATCCTCCGGTGCAAAACTGGTCTGCAACAGGCCGATCAGGAACTGGTACAGAGCGCCCTGAAAATCCGGTCTCGGTGCATTGATTTCCATTACCGGATTGTCGGCTTCGGCGATTTGCCAGGGCGCGACAATATCCGCTTGCCCGTTTTGTCGAATAACCGGTATCCACCGGTCGGTTATCAGGTTCATGCATTCCCCCCTGTGTCGGTTTGCCAACCGTTTTCGGCGCTGTAGTAATGCCGGGTTTCCACAGTTAATGGAAAAACTTCAGTCCAGCGCAGCGCTTTTTGTTCTGCTTTTAAGTCTTCTATTTTTTGTCTGAGGTCCGCCGGTATTTGCTGGGCAGCCTTCTTCCATTCGCGTTCCGGCAGCTTGACCGTGCTCATGGCCCAGGCATAGCGCTCAACGTCGGCATAGGGTTTAAGTATGCCGTCTTCAAACACAGCCAGCGCAACCGAAACGGTTTCCTCTTCGGTGAGGCGTGTAGGGATTTTGGTTTCCTCGTCCCACTCGCCACTTCCCCAAGTATACCCTTTGTTGAGTTTGAGTACGTTAAGATCAGCCATGCTTTTTTGCACCATGGCTTTGCCCTCGGCATCCAACGAAGCGTCTTGCAGCGCCTCAGGTATTTGATCCTGCGCTTCCGCCGAGTAGACGCCTTCGATCAATGCCCGGGCATCGGTCGGCATAGTGAACTGTCCGCATTCCAGTAAACGCGCCGTCAGCCAGAGTTGGCCGAGATGCGGATACACCGCCTGAGTACCGGCATGATCCGGTTTTAGCCAGCCGGCATCAGCCGCTTCGTTAGGCTCCGGCGAATACAGATAAAAAATCGGCGCTCCGCGGCGATCTTCGGCGTCGCTTTCTCTGATGCGATTGCCTTGCGCATCGCGAATATGCCGCCGCAAGCGGCCGGCGCGCTGGATCAGCAAATCAATCGGCGCCAGATCGCTGATCACGACATCGAAATCCAGATCCAGCGATTGTTCGACCACTTGCGTGGCAATCAGAATCTGGCCTTTTCTATGCGCATGCGCCGAACTGTCCCCGAATATTTCCAGAGTGCGGTTTTCTATGGCCTGCCGGTCCATCATCGCAAAACGGCTGTGAAACAGACTCAAGCGATCAGTAGGCATGCCGCTGTCCAATAGATTCTGATAAGACTGCCGGGCGGCTTTGACGGTATTGCGTATCCAGCAAGCGCACTGCCCTTCGTCAGCGACCTGATGAATTTTGGCGATGACTTCATCCTCGCTGCTCAGGCGCTGAATTTTGACGGTCCGTTTGACTTCCGTGCGCGTATCGATAGCCTGTTCGACGGTTTCCGCCGGCGTATGCGTCGCCAGCGGATAGGCTGCCGGATTGTTCAGACTTGTCGACTGCTGCTCAAGTCCACGGTGAAATGCCGTGACCAAGGTTTCGCGCATGCTTTGCGGCAGGGTCGCCGACAACAAAATCACACTGCCGCCCTGTCTGGCATGCGCCTCCAGCAATGCCGCCAGCAGTTTTTGCATATAGCTGTCGTAGGCGTGAACTTCGTCAATCAGCAGGACCTTGCGTCCCAGGCCCAGCAATCGTAATGATTGGTGCCGCGCCGGCAATACCGCCAGCAAAGCCTGATCGAGCGTACCGACGCCGACATCGGCCAGCAGCGCTTTTTTGCGACTGTCCGCCAGCCAGGCGTTGCAGTAAGCGGTCGCGCTCAGTTCCTGGTCGTCTTCGATGGCGCCGGTCAAGTAGTCGCTGTCCAGTTGCGCTTGTTGAGCCAGAACCACCGAATCCTGAAATTCCTGCGATAGCTCGCGCGCGCCATGCGCCAATACTAACGATGGCTGGTCGTCTGCCTTGTAAAACTTGCGGTAGACATTGCGCAATCTTCGATACATGGCGTTGGCTGTCGCCATGGTCGGCAGGGCGACATACAGGCCGTCCGCCAAACCTTGCGCCATCAAACGTTGAGTCAAAATCAAAGCCGCTTCGGTTTTGCCGGCGCCGGTAACATCTTCCAAGATAAACAGTTGCGGCTGATTGCCGAGCCGTTCATTAATGGCATATTGTTGTAATGGTGTGGGCTGGGTAATGAATGGAAACAACGAATCGATAGTCTCAAATGCACTGACTGCCGGCGTTTTCGGCAAAGCGCCAATCGCTCTGCCGGCATTTATCAAGGCTGTTTCCCGCCAATAGGCCATCAAATCTTTGGGTTTGTCACAATAGCCAAAGTGATCCTGATTCGAACCCAGCCAGTCTGCCAACACAGCAATTCCAGCCAGTTGCCATGAAACCGGTTTTAGCTTTTTGGTCAGGGCTCTGCCGGATAAAGGCTGGAAATCAAAATCGCTCAAGAATAGCTTTATAACTTCTTGCACGAAGCTGAACGTCGCTTGCTCATCTTCTGCTTCAAAAAAGTTCTGTACTCGTAATGCTTTTTTGGGCGGCATGCCATGATGACCGGTGACTATTTCCAGCCACGGTTCCAAGCGTGCGGTTTCTAAAGCTTTCGCGTCTTTACCCGGCAACGAATCTGCCCATTTAGCTTGCAACACGTCAAGCCAAAGGCAAAAACCCAAAGAGTCGTGCCGCTCCGAATATGTCATTCTTGGGTTGGCTTTTACCAGTTCATCCGACAAATCCTGTCTTTGGGCTTGAAAAGCCCTGGCAAATTTGCCCAGGTCGTGCAAAGCCAGACAGAAAGCAAACCAGGTTCGCAGCCATTCCGGCTCGACCTGCAATTGTGCTGCCAATTGATCAGCCATAGGCTTACCGGGAGACATCAACTGCCAACCGACCGCCGCCACATCCAGACAATGATACGGCAACAAATGATAAGCCGGCCCGATTTCCTTGTCCGATTTTGCCTTGCCCCAATACCTGTAAAACGCTTTCGACATTTCCTGCCCCCTCTTGTGATTTATCTGAATTCCATTATCCATGCCTACCGAGTCATTCCGTGGCGCTGTTCTTTTAATTATTTACTGATGTACGCACGAATCGATCTATGTTCCGTTTTAGTAGCGCTTCAGGAAGATGGATCTGCCGTGTAGGTGGAAATTATTTTTGAAAAACCGCCTGACAATGATCGGCTTGAGTCGGACGCTCAATAAAAAACAGGCCTCTGCCGCAAGATTATTGCCGAGCCGCCCAAGCAGAGGCTGATGAAAAAATTATTGCAATTTATCCAAGGTGATGCAAAATTGCCGGTTTTTTTTACCGGATGGGGAACAGACTCATGCAGAAAAATACCGGCATCCGCCGCAGTTTAGCTATCGCCAGTTTACCTTTACTCCTGATCGGTTGCGCCTCCGATCAAGCGCCGCCACCCTCGCCGATCCTTTCCGGCGACCAGATGATGCGCGAAAGCCAGGGCATGGCGCAATTAGGCAGCCGCTGGCAACAAGGCAAGCAACTGGTCGAACAAGGCCAGAATCTGCAGGCCGAAGGTCAGGCAAAAATTAATGAAGGGCGACGGATGGTTGATGAAGGCGAAAAAATCATGCGCGAAAGCGAGGAAGGCTACCAAAACATCAAAAAATAACAGCCATGCCGAAAACATTTTTTCGGCATACGTCAATTCATTCTTATCGCATTAAGGCCTAAGCGTTGATCGCCTAGCTAAATTCGAGAGCTGCCGCCAGAAGTAAAGTACTTGGGGCAGCTCCCCATCACTTTAAATTTGCCGCTTTTAAGCGCTGGCCCAACTTATAGCTCACCGCCCAAAGCATCAACCCCGGACACGACATCAAGCAGTTCATCAATGATCCGGTTCTGGCGCTGCCGGGCGTTTTTCTCGGCTACCTGCATCGATGTCGGGCGACAGAAAGGCTTTCATGTTCAGCCGCCCTCCCGGAACCCCGGATACAGCGTCATGCCGCCGTCAACGTACAGCGTGGTGCCGATCACATAATCGGAAGCGTCAGAGGCCAGCCAGACCGCGGCATGGCCGATATCCATCGGCTCGCCTATGCGCTCATACGGAATCAGTTTAAGCAGTTCCCGCTCCGCTTCGGACGTCTCCCAGGCCGAGCGGTTGATCGGCGTACGGATCGCCCCCGGCGAAATGGCGTTGACCCGGATTCTCTGATGGGCGACTTCCTGCGCCAGGCTTTTCATGAACATGAGCACCGCGCCTTTTGAGGCGGCATAATTGACATGCCCGGCCCATGGAATAATATCGTGCACCGAAGACATGCAGATGATTTTGCCCATAGCGCTGGATAGCTCGGGAATCAGGCCGCGCCGCAAAAATTCCTTGACCGCTTCGCGCGCGCAGAGAAACTGGCCGGTCAGATTGACGGCCAGTACCTTGTCCCATTGAGCCAGCGTCATCTCGGTAAAAGCCGAGTCGAGCTGAATGCCGGCATTGGCGATCAAAATATCGAGGCTGCCCCAGCGTTTGATCGCGAGCTCAAACATCAGCTTAACCTCTTCTTCACGGCTTACGTCGGCCTGCACGGCAAAAGCCTCACCGCCGCCGGCCTGAATCTCGTCGACCAGTTTCTGCGCGTCTTCGGCATCGGACAGGTAATTGATCGCTACGCGCGCGCCCGCTTCGGCCAGCGCGCGGGCGACAGCCGCACCGATGCCGGAGCTGCCGCCGGTGACCAAGGCGCGTTGCCCTTTCAGTGTCTTTTCGATGATTAAAGGCATGTTCAGCTCCTGTTTCGGTTGATGAAGGAGTGATGCGGAAAATCTACGGCAAGCCCGCGCCCGGTATGGCTACCTCGGCAACTTCTATGCGCCCTGATTTCATGACCACGGCCTGATACGGATCATCCGTTTCGGCGGTGGTCACGAACAGGGTTCGCCGATCCGGCCCGCCAAGCATGCAGGCATAAGGGATTCCTACCGGGCGGATAAGGGATAAAACGTCGCCGCCCTGGCTGACCCGGATCACCGAACGCGTTCCGGGACTGGCGACCCATAGCGCGCCTTCGCTGTCGAGGCAGATGCCGTCCGGCGTCGCATCTCCCAGACTTGCCCAAAGATGGGGCGAATGCAATAAGCCGTCATCGCCGATCAAAAAGGCGGTCAGGCGGGAGGCAAAGGTTTCCGCCACGATAAGCGTGGTGCCGTCCGGGGTGATGACGCTGCCGTTCGGAAACACCAGCCCTTCCGCCGTTATCCGGCATTGGCCGTCGGGATCAATGGCAATAAGGTGGGTTTCAACCGGCGGCGCGCCGCCATGCAGGTCGTAACCGAAATTGCCGACATAAGCCCGGCCGTCGGCCGCAACGATCATGTCATTGCAATGGAACGGGGCCAGATCGGACAAATCGGCATGCAGGACCAGCCCATGGTCGATTATGCGATAAACCGCCCGCTCGGTCATGGCAACTACCAGCGGCGTTCCGTCAGGCAGCCAGCCCAGGCCGCCCGGCAAGTCATCCATTTCGAGCCGGCATTCTGAACGTCCGTCCGGCGTGACGGTCATGATGCGTCTGGCGTGCTGGTCGGCAAACCATAGCCGATCCTTTCTCCAGCGCGGCGATTCGGGAAAGACAAGGCCTGTTACAAGTACTTCGGTATCATCCGTCATAAATACTCCTGGCTTTTGACCAATTCTTCGCATTTTTGACAAGAATTATGTTTTTTAATTACAACTTAACATATAAGCCGTGCATGGGGCTGGGCTGGAACTTTAGCGGAAACCCGGCACGGGTTTCTCTACATCTTACGGGAGATCAAACGATCCATTATTAAATCTACGATGGCGGCCACGGGTTGATCGATGTCAACCACCCATTCATCATCAGGCAGCTCCAGCGTATCCAGTTGGCTAGCCAGCAGATCCGGTCCCATGAAATGATTATGCCGTTGCGTTATGCGCTTGCGCAGGGTTTCATAATTTCCTGTAAGAAATACAAAATGCACCCGCTCCGGATCCAGGCGCAGCCTCGCGCGGTAGCTTTCCTTCAATGCCGAACAGGTCAAAATGGCCTTCTCCCCTTTTGCCAGGCAAGTTTTGATTTCATCTCGCAGACGAAGCAGCCAGGGCAACCTGTCGGCATCATTTAACGGTTCGCCTCGCTGCATCTTTGCGACATTCGCAGCAGGATGAAAACCATCGCCTTCAATGAAAAGCCAATTCAAACGCTCGGCCAATGCTTTACCCACAGTCGTCTTGCCGGCACCGGAAACGCCGGCGATGATGAGCACATAACCTCGGGAATCGGCTAGAGGAGGTTTTCCGGCATCAAATTGGTTCTTCATTTTGCTCCTGCTTCATCGGTTCTGTAAGGAGCTTTAGCCATCTTTTTCCGAAACAGGCGCTAAAGTCTCTCAGATATTTTCTCTCACCCAACCGGCCCCTTTTCAAGAGACTTGTTAATGCGCCGGGTCATTGCCAACCTCACGCCGAGAAGCCCTGCCAGGCACAACAGCACAGACTGCCAACCCAATCGGATAACGGCGTAAAAACCGGCTGCGACCAGTATATTGCGCAGAATAAAACTGCTCAGCATCCATAACGCCTGACGTTTCACCTTAGGCAAACGGCTCACCGTGATCCAGAGCCCGCCAAAATAAACAAGCCCCAGCACGATGCCCCAGAGCATGATGCCGATACCCGGATAAATGCTTTCATTCATTGTCGATCTCCCTGGCGATCCAGCGCCAAGCATTCATGTGGTCCAAAGCAATGCCGGCCGCGATCGGAACAGCCTAACCCGAACATATCCAGATCAAACCGGATGTTGTGGCGCCTATTGCGGCGCACATCTGTGCAGCAATGAAATCGGTATGGCGCAGATCCTGGCTGAATGGGCCGCTCTCGGCTTCGGCAAGGATTTTCCGGGTCGGCCGGCCGATAAGCATAGGGCTGGGCGCCAGCAGTTTCAGTCTCATGTTTTAACCTCGTCAATCGTGCATATCATATATAACGCCCGCTCATTGGTCTGGGCAAATTCATCGGCCAGGATGCGCTCACGGCCGGCCCTCGGTTGACCGTAGCGAGGCCGTCTTCGCCCAGCGCCTCCAGATTCAGCATGCTAATGATATCCTATAACTCATCGTATTCGGCCAGCACCCGTCGCGCTCCAACGGCGCCAGCCAGTAGAACTTTCGGCTGAATTGCACATCGGCAGATTTTCATGCGGCGCCTAAGCTATAAACGACATTTAAATTCTGCTTGGCGCCTTAATGAGCAGTTTGTTCTCGACCGATTCCACATCAGGATGCCGGCGCGCTATTTCCACGGCCCTGTCCATCGCCTGCTGTGAGTTCACAATACCGCTGAGCATAACCGCGCCGGCGGTTGTCGTGACATTGATATTGGATAAGGCAAGCAACGGATCGTTAAGAAGGTCATTCTTGATGCGATTGGAGATGGCCGCGTCATTGATGTGTGCCCCGGCTTTTTCGGTTTGCTCATCTAGCGGTCTTTGAGGTTCTTGCACGGTTTCACCCGCTTTTGAAGCCGTCTGGTCGATCTGCCTGTCCGTCCTTTCTGCGCGCCCGAACCCGTCCTGGGCGCAGCCAGCCAATCCGTTGGCTATTGACAATATGACAAGAACCCTCTCCGACAGACTAATTCTTTTATGTGTATTTTTCGTTTTCATGGCCTAGCCCTCCTGGTCCTCTGGTCATGTAAAACCTCGTCCATTTCCCCCCGCAGTAATCCCATGATCAGGATTACTGCTTATGCCAATCTTTATCCGATGCCTAGATCGCCCCTAACAGGAGCAGAATCAAGAAAACGACCAGTACCAGCCCGAGTATGCTGCTGGGCCCATAACCCCAGCCTCGACTATAAGGCCAAATGGGAACCGCGCCCAAAAGAATCAAGACCAAGATGATCAATAATATAGTGCTAGTTGCCATAGCAGTTCTCCTTTAAAACGTGAACGTCACTCCGAAGGCTGGGCCTCGGTTTGGAAATCTACATAATGCTACCGATGCATCAGTCCCAGGACGCCAACGACAATTAAATATATAGCTACGAAATAATTTAAAAACCTGGGCACAATCAATATCAATATGCCTATTATCAGTGCCAGGACAGGTTCAATATTCATGGCAGTCATGAGAGCCTCCTTGTTGAATCAAGCGTTTCAGATCCAGCGCATGCATTTCCATCATAAAAAAATCAAAATCAGTCTCGCCTGTGGGCAAATTGCATGACATTATTTTTTACTTCTGGCTATCGCACAGGAACCATGCTTGAGAGCAGTGTAGCGTCATGAAAGAATGGCGTCTGTACAATACCGCACATAGTCGTTATTAAAGAATTGAAATTTTACAGATCGGTTATTTATTTCGGGTTTGGCAGATGCAAGCTGATTACGCGGTTTGCCTGTTCAACGACCGAAACAAGTGGTTTTAAAACCTGTAATGGCGGCTTCGCCTAGAGCGCCTACTGTCGGTGGGCTAAGTCATCCCCACGGCTGCAAGTCCTGGTTGAGATGGGTTTAAAAAGTATCGCCGGCGCGACGGTTGTTTGAGTTCAGCTTTAGGGTCGAATTCACTTGTGCCCATGGGTATTCGACCCGAAACGCTGCTATTTTTAAAAAGATAGTTAAGTGCGAATCCCCTATAGGCCCAAGTGAATTCGCACCTGAACATTACTATTTAGGCGCCAAAGTCCGCTGCAAGTTGAATGAAGAACCTGTCGCCAACGCGGCTGGCAGGACGCTCGTCTGTTGTCATCAATATCATTCTCTCTTGGTGCCACTGCCGCCTGGGATGGCGTCTCTCATCATATTGTCGCCGCCAGGGCCAGTGGTATCTCTGTTGATATTTTCACTGTCAGGGGCGGGATTTCTGTTCATTTCTTCGGTACTTGGGCTAGTGCCTTCGCCTGTCCGATCGCTGCCGGGACGTTTCACACCTTGCTCCATCCTCCTGCTGCCCCGTTCCAGCGTATTGCTGCCTTGACCTCGTACTCTATCGTCCGTATAGCCTGGCGCCGGCTTGGTGCCTCTGCCCGAACCTTGGCTTTCAGTGCCTTGACTTTCAGCTGCATGCGGAGGATTGCCCATATAGATCAGGCTGGCGCCGAAAAGCAAAAGCAGCCAGAGTTTTTTTGCGGGAAATTCAACCTTATTGATGCTGGGCACTGATTTTGCAACTACTGTATTCGATACTTTTTCTACAGATTTCATGACAGGCTCCTCTATGGAAAATATTGAAAGCTTTCAATGTGAATTAAAAACAGTGTTTTATGCAGCATTGCTGAGCGACTTTTGTTTAGCCTCTGTAAAAATCCCTTGATTGAAGAAGGTTTATGATGGTTCTCGCCTTTAACTGTCAAGACGGCTGTTCTTATCGGGATTCGGATGAATGGGCATCCTGGTAAAAACGCAGGATGTGTTTACCAGGATGCGTTTAAAAATAAAGATGAGTAAAGAACCTGCTGAAGCCGGTGAACGCTAGGAAATTTCTGCCAATTAGCTCATCCGATGCACAGGATTTTTCATGTTCCGTTTGTGCGCGACAGATCCATCGCTGAACTTATTCAAGCAAGCCGGAACCATATGCCATGCAATTTAGAATCAGTGCATTGACATGCCGACCATTTGTTTGCAGCTGTCAGCGCATTCCCGGCAGGTAGATGCGCATTCCTCCATATCTCCGACGCTGTCGCACTCCATAGCGCAAGCCTCGCAGATTTCGGCACAGACTTCGCAGGTGCGATTGGAGAAACGGGAACTGCTGAGCATGAATTTGGCCGACATTTCACAGATTTGGGCACAGTCCATCATCACGCGGAAATGCTCAGGTGCGACGTGCTTACCGCCCATTTCCAGACAATCGTTCATCGCGGTTTCCCAACAAACCTCGGCGCAACGATTACAGCTATCTATACATGACTTCATGGATTGGTGAGAGGGGGTTGAAACTGTTCTTTGTCCAGGCTGAATAGAAGACATAGTAGGGATTCTCCAAAATTTGGTTAGAAAAACAAACGCAGCCTGAAAAGGCGCGCTACTTTTTATAGAAAACCAGGCTTCGTTATATGCACTCAGTCTAAAACCTGAAAGATAATTTAATCAGATCACCAATCACAGTCAGTGCGTTGCCGTACATAAAACACTTTTTGCGATAAGCAAAACGAATTTTTCGATAAGTTTTTGGTGCGTCTTGCGCGGCCGCGCTCCACTAATCCGTTAGTTCTTTACACAGACTGAAAACCCGCCATGCTGCTTTGGACAAGGCCCGATATTGAAACAGGGCCTTGCCATTTCCCGGAACAGAAACTAAGGCATTGGACCGCGCTGTGTCCGCTCCCTGCCCTGGCCCTTGGACATCGATGCGCCAATCATGCCCATATCCATCTGGAGTTCCTGCTTGCGCTGGCCGAGCCGTTGCCCCAGCGCAGCCAGATCGATCGAGGCTTTCTGGAGCAATGGGAACATCTTGCCTTCTTCTTCCCTGATGTGGTGTTCGACCATTTCTTTCAGAACCGTGACTTTAGCATCGTAGTACTCTTCCTCGGGAGCCATCAGTACCAATTGTTCGATCTGCTCCCTGGTTCCTTTATGCTCGACAACGGCTTCATCCATGATGTCCAATTGACCAATCGCCTCAATAGTGGCCGGATAGAAGATTTCCTCCTCGATCTTTGCATGAATTGTCAGCTCCACGCATATCTCCTGCACGATATCCAGCTTCTCATCCTCGGCATCCTCAGCTGTTTTGAGCTTTTCGAATTCCTCGAACAGCATTTTCACTTTATTGTGATCCTGAGTGAGCAGCGCAATGGCGTCCTGTCCACTGCCAGGTGATTGCCTCTCTGTCTGATTCATAATATTTGCCTCTTAATAAGAACGAAAAGCGAGTCGCGCATTCCGTCACAGGATTTTCAGGTTGGCCACTTGATGATTAAAGCTCTTCACGAACCTCTGCATCAGGGATCGGTGTTCCGACGATACCGCCCAAGGCGCCCGCTATGGCGCTCAACAGGATCACGATGAAACCCCATAAGGCCGACCATGATACCGCTCTGGCGGTGCTGTCAGCCGCTTCCCGAGCTTCTTGTGCGGATTGCTGATAGGTCCTGTCCCATCTGTTTACCCGATTTGCCGCTTCATCCATGCTCATGCCCGTGCGTTCTACTAACAGATTGATTAACGCCGTGCGGTTGGTTTCCTTGGCGCCAGTATTGTCAGCTGTCAAAAAGCGTTCCAGCGTCAGATTGAACTCCGAATCCATTACCCGAGTGCTACCTGCCCGAGGAGAGAGCACCAATCTTGCGTCTTCTTTGATATCGTTCCATGGCGCGACAGTGGACGCGGTCTCCGCCATCACACGAGAGCCTGAACTGAGTACGGTGCCGGCGCCGCTCACTACCGAGCTGATGGCGCTGCCCAACAAATAAATGGTAATCAGTGTAGTCAGCGCCCAGACCAGCAGGCCATGCAGCAGACCGTCAAGGTGACGCAGATAGCCAGAGAATTGGGCTGCAACCCAACCGCCGATAACCAGCGAAATAAAGCTAGAGACAACCCACCATAAACCGGCGCCGATACTGAATGCGCTCGCGCTCGGCGTGCCTCCTACCCGTAACGGATCGATCGTGCTCATGCCGATGCCGGTGCCCAACATGCTCAACAGCACCTGAACGCCCAGCGCGACAGCGACGCCGGCAAATACCGACGCCCAGGACACGTGTTTTATCCATCGGGTCCGCCCTGGCCTGCGAGGTGATATGCCGGATCTTACATGCGTTTCTTCATAAGGTACATTACTCATAACCATGTCCTCCAAAACCAATTAATTGAAACCGATGAGCATCTATTCTGGCTATAGCCAATTACGCAATGCCCAATAGCTGCTCGGTTCATATCGTGTTCGGTCTATATCAGATCCATATCAATAGAAGCTCAAATATTACTCAAAAAATAGCGGTTCTGTCGGTACGCTGACGTACATAAAATGACTAATAACTATGGCTGATGGCTTGTTTTGCCTTATTTATTTTTATGTGCGAAAGCGTACCGATTATTTTTAGTTTTGCGGGTATCTTTTTACATCAAGATACTGGAGAGACTGCTCCAGTTATATTGAATCTGATTATTATTGAGGAGATTGACATGAGTTATTTAGATCGTGATCCTTATGGCATGTATACGAAATATAGAGATGTGAATGAAGGCCCTGGCCCACGGCTCATGGGTGCAGATACGCTGCTTGGCAACGACGTCTACAACAGCAAGGGTGAAGATTTGGGCGATATCAAGGAAATCATGCTGGATATGGCATCAGGCAGAGTAGCATACGCTGTGCTGTCTTTCGGCGGCGTCTTGGGAATTGGCGATAAGCTGTTCGCAGTCCCTTGGGATGCATTAAAACTGGATACGAAAAATAAACGTTTCACAATGGATGTCGACAAGGAACGCCTGGAAATGGCGCCAGGATTCGATAAGGACCACTGGCCCGACATGGCCGATGAAACCTGGTCAAAAGAAGTCCACTCATTTTATGGAACAAAACCGTATACGACTGAGTCTATACAGCAACCGTATTCAACTGGAACGGGATCTGCGCATCCAGGCGAATCCGGGTCTACACGCCACTAGCAGTTCCATACCGCGCTGCTTTGGCAGCGCGGTTCTTATCTCGGTCATCCGAGGATATTTTCTTTAAAATAAAAACAACAGGAAGGATATCTATTATGAACATGAAATTAACTACTTTGTTGGCAGGTGCCATTCTGTGTTTAGGCTCTTTGGGCGCCTACGCAGCGGAAAATCACATTAAGGAAGCGCTCAAGCATGCCGAGGCTGCGGCTAAGGCCTCCGATGCAAAGACTGCCGCCCAACATGCCGAGCAATCTAAAACTCATGCGAAGACTGCCGATGAACATCTCGACGCAGGCATAAAAAGTCTGGAAAGCGTCATAGAACACGGCAAGATGGGCCATGACGATATGGCCAAAAAAGCCGCTGAAGAAGCGGTTACACATCTTAAAGCCGCTCAATAAAACCATTTTGGTTAGAACAGAACAGCGGCAGAAATTAGATTATTGTTGTTCTTAAGAAATTTCAGGAGTGTGGTCAACCATTAATTCTTGGGGTGCCTCCTACCACCTATCACGCAGTTAATCCTTAGCGTGAATACGGCCTCGGTTTTTGTCCCGAGGTTTTTTTTGTCCGTTATTATTTATGCGTTTGGCTATTTTTAATGCCAATGCCCCTAACAGCATTCGTTAGCCTGATTTCTTAATGATCTGATGTTACGCACGGATCGGTCTCTGTTTTAGTTTTACTGCGAACACGCCCCGAAGCTTGAATCTCGGGGCGAACCCAATGGTAAGCGCTCCAGGAGCATTCGGGCCTGCCCGCAGGGTCGGATTCACTTGTGCCCTTGGGTATTCGCACTACCTAAGCCGGTGCACCGTCGTTTGCCCCGGCCGAATACCCAAGGGCACAAGTGAATCCGACCCTGCAACGGCGTAACATCAGTTAAAGATTTATAATGGAGAGATAAAACAAGGTTACTTCAAACAATAGTTCGGACACTTTTATGCGGCAATCGTCCCGTAGTCACTGAATTCGTCAAATAGTTGGGCTATTTTTTCGCAATCTCTGCTCAGGCCTAACTTGTCGAAAAGTCGTAACAGCA